>JAFGFK010000314.1 GCA_016931135.1 Candidatus Sumerlaeota bacterium
GCTTCTTCGCTACTATGGGCTCTTCCGACTCCCGGCATACCCGGAGGCGGTTATTTATTCCCGCTCTCCGTTGAGGCCATCGCTCTCGGTGTGCCGGGTCTCTCAGGTTCCTCGACAGTCCTTTCCGCACGGGGCTTCAACGGCGGGATCGCTCCCGAACGCTGCTCGATTGACTACATGGGGAACGAGCAATTTCCATGACAACCTCCTTTCAGATTGCAAGGTCTGTCAGGCTTTTCCTGACACACCGAAGGCTCGAAGTTCACCAAGAAAGATGCAGAAGATGTAAAATCCTCTCGAATTCGTGGGGATTCGTGAGATTCGTGGTTCCTTACCAAAGGCGATTCGGTGGTCGATGCGCCTTTCTTTTTTGACCACTAAATAATCGGCGTTTCTTTTTCTTTTATAATAATTATTTGATTGGTCTTTTCGTGGTTGGAAGGCGGGTCTTTCGATTATCGACGGGCTTTTTATTTTCTACCACGAATCCCGCCGTTGGCGGGTCACGAATTTACGCGAATTTTTTTACAGCATCGTTATGAATAATAAAATCTGTGAAAATCGGCGTCATCTGCGGATTCGGAATCATGATTTCTCCGCAACTCCATTCTGGATATTTCTCTGAGTTCTCTGTGATCTTTGTGGTTAAATTTCTTTTTTTTTACCACGGGGAACTCGGGGCGCACGGGGAAATTAAAGATGTTATCATTATAGTTTTCCTGAGATTCTCCCCCGTGTTCCCCGTGGTTAAGAAATCGTCTCTTTTTCAAATTTGGAGTAAAGGAGACGGATTCGCGCTTTTTTTGTAGTTTAAAAAAATGTTTTGTTTGCCACAAATTAAGAGAGATTGACAGGTACGCCTCAAATGGGTATAAGTTTTGTCTATATGTTTGAGGGATGAAATTGAACGTTTTAAAACAGGTTTATTCTCAATCGCTGGGTCTTCTCACGGACCTGTACCAGATGACCATGGCATACGGATACTGGAAAACAGGCATCCATGAGCGCGAGGCGGTTTACCACCTGGATTTCCGCGAAAATCCCTTCAAAGGCGGATTCACGGTGGCATGCGGGCTTTCCACCGCAATCGAGTATATCAATGAGTGGCGTTTCACCCCGGAAGACATTTCCTGCCTTTCCGAATTCCGGGGAAATGACAATAAGCCCATCTTTGAAGAAAAATTTCTGAATTATCTGCAAAAAATTCATTTTTCGTGTGATATCGATGCCGTTCCGGAGGGAACCGTGGTCTTCCCTTATGAACCGCTTCTTCGGATCAAGGGACAGATTCTCGAGTGTCAGATACTGGAGACGCCGCTCCTGAACATGATCAATTTTCAAACCCTTGTCGCTACAAAGGCTGCGCGTATATGCCTTGCCGCAAAGGGCGAACCGGTTTTGGAATTCGGGCTCAGGCGCGCGCAGGGAATCGATGGATCTCTTTGCGCGAGCCGGGCTGCGTACATCGGCGGTTGCGCAGGAACTTCCAATATACTCGCTGGAAAACTCTTCGATATTCCGGTAAAGGGAACTCACGCCCACAGCTGGGTGATGGCGTTCGAGGATGAAGCGGAATCCTTCCGGGAATATGCAGAGGCAATGCCGAATAATTGCATCTTTCTGGTCGATACATACAATTCCCTGGAAGGGGCGCGGCGCGCGGTAAAGGTTGGAGAACTTCTCCGGCAAAAGGGATATGAATTGATCGGAATCCGGCTGGATTCCGGAGACCTCGCCTATTTAAGCATCGAGGCAAGGAAAATCCTGGATCAGGCGGGATTTCCGGATGCGGTGATCGTGGCAAGCAATGACCTCGATGAAAACATCATAGAAAGCCTCAAAGAGCAGGGGGCGAAAATCAATGTATGGGGAGTGGGCACCAGGCTCGTAACGGCTTTCGATCAACCAGCATTGGGGGGAGTCTATAAAATTACTGCGATCCGGAGCTTGGAAGGGAAATGGGAATACAAGATCAAACTCTCCGAACAAGCGGCGAAGATCAATAATCCCGGCATCCTCCAGATTCGCCGCTTTCGCTCTGAAAAGGAATTCACAGGCGATATGACGTATGACATCAACATGGGATTACAGGATGGCAATACCATGGTGGACCCCATGGATATGACGCGCCGGAAATATATTCCCAGTGAAACGCCGTATACGGATCTCCTTGTTCCGATATTTCGCAACGGCAAACAGGTATATGAAGAGCCTGGCATAAAGGATATAAGGGAATACGCAAAAAAACAGCTGGACTCTTTCCATTCCGGCGTCAAACGGTTCGTGAACCCGCATCGTTATCCTGTGGGGCTGGAACAGAATTTATACGAGCTTAAAACCAATCTCATTTTAAAGGCGCGCGAAATCGGGAGTGACATCAAATGAATATCAAAATTGACGCTATCCAGGCGCTTTCCTATTCCGCATTCCGAAATCCAAAATCTAAAATCCAATATTTCTTTTCAGGAGGAAACAAATGAAATCCCTTATTCTGGTGGATATACAGAATGATTTTTTACCCGGAGGGGCGCTCGGGGTTCCGGAGGGAGATCAGATCATCCCCGTTGTAAACCAGTTGCAACGGCATTTCGATCTGGTCGTTGCGACAAAAGACTGGCATCCTGCCAACCACGGGAGTTTCGCCTCCAATCATACGGGGACAAAACCGGGCGAGATAGTGGACCTAGGCGGTCTGGATCAGATTTTATGGCAGGATCACTGCATTCAGAATACAAAGGGATCGGAATTCGCCCCGGCTCTTGATACGCAAAAAATCGACAGGGTGTTTTACAAGGGAACGGATTATCGAATCGACAGTTACAGCACGTTTTTCGACAATGCGCAGAGAAAATCGACAGGACTGGAAACCTATCTGAAGGGCAAGGGAGTGAGGGAGGTTTATATCGCGGGATTGGCAACGGATTACTGCGTGAAATACAGCGCCCTGGATGCGATCAGGCTGGGATTTGACGTCACCGTAATCCTCGACGCGTGCCGCGGCGTCAACCTGAAACCGGACGATTCGGAAAAGGCTGTTGAAGAAATGAAACGCGCCGGGGTGAGTATAATACAAAGCATGGCTTTATTACACGGTTGATTATACCCCCGGAAAAATCAACCATGGTAAATTCAGAAGAGGAGGTTAGATGAAGACTTATATTGTAATCGGCGGGGTAGCGGGAGGCGCCACGGCCGCTGCGCGACTGAGGCGGCTCGATGAGCGCGCCAGGATCATCCTCTTCGAAAGAGGGGCTCATATCTCCTATGCCAGCTGCGGCCTCCCCTATTATATTGGCGGAGCCATAAAAGATCGGGAAGACCTGTTCGTTCAAACCCCGGAGAGTTTCAGCAAACGTTTTGGCATCGATGTTCGAACCAGAACGGAAGTATTGAAAATCATTCCATCAACAAAAAGAATCATGGCGCGGAACCTTGCGACCGGAGAGGAATACGAGGAAGGCTATTCCCAGCTGGTTCTCTCCCCCGGCGCGGATCCCGTGAAACCTCCCATACAGGGGATCGAACAGGATGGCGTCTTCACTCTCAGAAACGTGGATGACGCGGACGGCATCATGAAATACATCGAAGAGAAGAAACCGCAAAGGGCGGTGATTGTGGGGGCGGGATTCATCGGGCTCGAGATGGCGGAAAACCTGCATCAACGGGGCATCATGGTCACGATCGTGGAAATGGCGGAACAGGTGATGACCATGCTTGATTTTGAAATGGCTGCCATGGCGCATCAGCATTTGAAGTTGAAAAATGTGGAATTTTACCTGAAGGATAAGGTGATCTCCTTTTCGAGGGAAAATAACAGGATCATCGTGAACCTGGAGAGCAAGCGGAATATTTCCTGCGATATGGTTCTTCTCTCCATAGGCGTCAGACCCGAATGCAAACTGGCAAAGGAAGCGGATCTGCAGATCGGACCTACCTGCGGCATCGTGGTGAATGAATTTCTCCAGACATCGAATCCGGATATTTACGCAGTAGGCGACGCGATCGAATTTTCCAATCCCATCATCAATAAAAGAATGCACACTTATCTTGCCGGGCCGGCGAACAAACAAGGCAGAATCGCGGCGGACAATATCGTTCTGGGAAACAAAAGACGTTACCATGGGTCTATCGCTACGGCAATCGCCAGGGTATTCGATCTCACAGTCGCCTTTACGGGGATTTCGGAAAAGGTTTTGAAATCGGAGAATATCCCCTATATTTCCACTATCACGCATTCCCCTTGTCATGCGGGGTATTATCCCGGCGCCATGCCCGTAACATTGAAAATCATTTTTTCCCCCAAAGAGGGAAGGCTACTGGGAGCCCAGGTTCTCGGCTACCAGGGAGCGGATAAAAGAATCGACATACTTTCCACACTGATTCAGAAAAGGGGAACGATTTACGATCTCATGGAAATGGAACAGGCGTATGCTCCCCCTTATTCCTCCGCAAAAGACCCGGTCAACATAGCCGGTTTTGTTGCGGAGAACATTTTAAACGGATTGATACGCATCGTTCAATGGTATGATCTGTGTGAAACGGAAAACGGGGAAAATTATCTTCTGGATGTGCGAACAAGGGATGAATACGAATCAGGCACCATACAGGGAGCGGTCAATATTCCCTTGAATGATTTGCGGGAAAGAATGGGAGAAATTCCAACGGATAGAAAAATAGTGATTTTTTGCGCAGCGGGGCTCCGCGGCTATCTGGCTGCGAGGATTTTATCCCAGAATGGATTCGAAAACGTGTGTAATCTTTCCGGGGGATATATAACCTACCAGCTCGCCACCCTGAAGCAGGGAAACGAAGACATCTTCGAGAAGGAATATATTGCGAAAGACGATATTATTTATGAAAAGCGCGAGTAAAACGGGATATTGGATATTGGATGGTTGACGTTTGGCGTTGGTTGTGGGTTGTAGGTTGTAGGTTGTAAGTTGTTGGTTGTTGGTTGAATATATTTTAATCTTGCCCTGGGAAAAATTCCATGATGAGAATCAGGATGTGAATGAAAAAAGACTCATTTTCGTTTTATTTCTCTTCTGGATATTCTTTTATCTGCTTTTCCCGGGGACATACTCGGAGGAGGCGTTTTATTCGAGCGATGAGGCGTTTTATTTCCGTTTGACGCAAAGCCTCGTGGATAATACATCGCTCGAAATAGAACCCTACCTGGGATACGATCATTCCAAATACATGCCCGGGCAATCAGTAGCCGGGATTCCCTTTTACGCCTTATCCAAATTCATACTATTCCTCTTTCCCAATTATGGAGCCCCCGGGCATTTGATTCTCGTTTTCGTTCATTTGACGAATATTCTGATCGGCGCCCTGATCTGCGTTTTATTTTTCAAATTCGGAAGAGACCTGGGGTACGGGATCGAGGCGTCCATCGGCGGATCTCTTGTACTGGGAATGACCACGACCTTTCTCCCCTACTCGAGGCAGTATTTCGCCGATCCGCTGGTTGCGCTGTTTATCCTGTTATCGGTTCGTTACCTGTATCTTTCCATAAAGGGAAAAACAGGAAATGCGGCATGGGGGGGAGTATTTTTCGGTTGCGCCGTATTGACCAAGATCGATACCGCCCTCCTTTTGATTCCTCTGGGGATGGCTCTCTTATATGTGAAAAAGGATCTGTTAAAAAGATATATCCATTTCATTACAGGATTAGTTCCATTATCTATCCTGATTTTGATATACAATCATCTGAACTACGGAAGCGCCTTCAATCCTGGATATGAGCGGCAGGAATTCGCCTCGCCCTTTTTCAGCGGAATTTACGGCTTGTTATTCAGCCCGAGCCGCGGACTGTTTCTTTTCTCCCCTTCCGTTATAATGTTTTTTCTCGGTTGGAGAAAATTCAGGGAAAAATTTCCCGCGCTGTTTTTCATTTGTATCGTCGTTATTATTTCCAGAATCGCCGTACTGGCGAAGTGGTTCTCCTGGCAGGGGGGATGGTGCTGGGGTCCCCGGCTTCTGCTTACCATCATCCCTTTGATGACGCTTCCCGCATTCGAGATATTCGAAACCTGGAAGGAACAAAAGGGCGCGATCCGCATCACGACGCTTTCTCTTCTAATCGCGGGTTTTTTCATCCAGATCATCGGAACGCTCGTAAGCCCGAATAAATTCAACAACGACATTTACGGCATGATGCCATCCGGCATGAACGAATTTCTTTATATTCCGCAACTATCTACAATCAAAGGGAATCTTTTTCTTCTATTTCAGGGAAAGACGGATTGGGGCTGGATGTCTTTTATCAGAAGTCATGGTTTCATTGGCATTATCCTTTTCATAATAAATATCAGCGCTGCTCTTTTCCTGGGGGGCATGCTTTTACGAAACATGGGCGCAAAAAGAAAAGGCTGGTTTTCCGAGTTTTTCCCCGAACGGCGGATTTGCGGATCGATTTTGGGATTTCTTTTTACGATTTATATCATATCTGATACCATCCTGCAATCCCAGGGGCTTTATCCATTTCTTCAATACGCCTATATAGAGGAAATCGTATTGCAGAAATCTTCGGCATCTCCCCGAAAATACACAGGTTATTTATACGCGCCAACGGAAGGAGATTATCTGTTTTATCTCAAGGTTCGGGGGATGTATGATATTTCCCTGGATAGAAAGAGCCTCATGCAAAGGAAAGAAGATCAACCCCAACACTGGGAATTCGCTAGGATCAACCTGGCAAAAGGTTATCATTTCATGCAGATCGAATATACGCCATCCGCAAATTCCGATCTGGCGCTGATGCATCTATACTGGACGATTCCGGATGGAGCGGAATACAAGAGCGTCATAGGTCCCATGTATCTATTTCGAGAGCCTCCAGGCGCCTTCCGAAAAATCCTCCTGGGATTTGTCCGGTTTCGATCGTGGATCGCTTTACTGATCATACTGGGATTTATCTTGAAAAGACATATCGTAAAAAAGAATACGGAAGATTCGTATTGATTTCAACCATCAACACAGCATCATTCGCATGGGGTGAAGGGTTCTATCGAAGGGATTGAATACAAGCCCGAGATTCTCCAGGGTTACCACTCCCAAAAGAGCCTGATCATTTTCCTCTCCCAGAACTACAGGGGTGTGAGATTCTCCCTGGGGAAGGGAAACAAAGGCTTCCGATATTAACCGTTCCACAGTCGTTCCATCGGCAAGGGTAAATGACATTTCGCGTTTAGGAACCAAGCCGATCTTTTCCCACGCCATCTTAGGTAAAAGGGAATAAGTCGCGCCGCCATCTACAAGAAACCTTACATTTTCCTCTCCAGAGGGTCCTTTTACCAAAGCGTCAATATATGTAATTCCCATGATTCGCGACTCCTCATCTCGAACGGTTGTTTATGTTTTGTTTCACCAGATTAACAAACGTATATTCCGCTAAAACCAGGGAAGAAATCAATAACTTTCTGTTTCTTTACAAGAACTGGTACGCATCTTTATTCATATTTAATCTTCTACCACGAATCTTCGGGATAATCTCCACGAATTTTTCATCCGTTGGGGGATATCCTTTCAGCGATTGTTCCGCTCCTGGTGAAATTCGTGTAAATTGTATTCAAGATTCGTGGTTA
>JAFGFK010000025.1 GCA_016931135.1 Candidatus Sumerlaeota bacterium
GATGTTCATAAATATCAGGTCGATTTAAGGATTGTCACCCATAATAACAAAGAAAAATGGATCAGCGATTGCTGCGTGCCGATCAAAAACGAGGAAACTGGCGAAGTAATCGGCTCCCTCGGCATCTTGCAGGATGTCACGGATCGTAAAAGAATCGAGAAAACCCTCAAATTGAGTTTCGATAAATTGCACAGGGTCACCGAGGGCGCCATCGACGCCATATCGAAGATCATCGAGATACGGGATCCTTATACCTCCGGTCATCAGCAAAGGGTCGCCCAGCTCGCCTGTTCCATTGCCCGTGAAATGGGACTTGGCGAGGAAAAACTCGACGCTATTCACATGAGCGCCGTGATTCACGACATCGGCAAGATTTATGTTCCCTCCGAAATCCTCAGCTCCCCCCGCAGGCTCACGGAAGTTGAATATTATATCCTTAAAACCCATCCGGAGGTGGGATACGATATATTGAAATCCATCGAGTTCCCCTGGCCCGTTGCTCAAATTGTGCTCCAGCATCATGAGAGAATCAATGGCTCGGGTTATCCCGCGGGACTCGCGGGCGGGGATATCCTCCTGGAGGCGCGGATCATCAGCGTGGCGGATGTGATCGAGGCCATGGCGTATCACAGGCCATACCGCCCGAGTCTTACCATAGAAAGCGCCTTGAATGAGATCGAGGAAAATATGGGCGTACTGTATGATCGCGAAGTGGCGGAAACCTGCCTGATTCTCTTCCGGGAAAAGGGATTCAAGTTTTCATCGTAACGTCCGGGGCGTCCATCAGTTTTCTGATTTCTTTGATTATTGCGCCTTCATTTTTCATTGTATATTTTTCATTTTACATTTTGCATTTGGGGCGCGTCTTCCATCTCCTGTGAAACCAGAAATATTGATCGGGATATTTCCGGATCACGTCTTCCAGGATTCTGGTATAATCCGTCATGATTTTAAGAATCGCCTTTTCCCGATCGCCGGAGGGGGGGTAAATGGGCGGATAAAAAATAACTTTATGCGTTAGAAGGTCTTTCCTGACATCGAATACAGGCAGGAGCGGAAGCCCGGTGCGGAGAGATAATACCGCAGGACCCGTGAAGGTCGATGCGGGAGTTCCGAAGAAATCGATGAAAATTCCATCCCGCCGCGCATCCTGATCCGCAAGAAAAACCAGCCCGTTGCCTTCCCGAATCGTCTTGAAAATGGATTTCAAATCCAGGTTTCTCGTGGAAATCACATGGATGCCCTTTTCCTCCCTTACGCGGGTGATGAGTTTATCTATGTAGGGATTGTGAACGGGTTTTGCCAGAACGGAAAACCTGTAATCCCTGGAGGCGAAATAAGCGCCCATCAATTCCCAATTCCCCAGATGCCCCGTAATGATCAGAAAGCCCTTGTCGCCTACGCCGGCTTCCCGGATATACTCTTCCCCAATGAACTCAACGAATTGTCCGGATAATTCCTCGCGGCTCCTTTTTTCGAAATGAATGAATTCCATCATGAAAAGGTAAAAGTTCCTGTAGATTTTTTTGAGAAGATGTCTCAAGAACCGTTCGGATTTATCGGGAAAAGCCCTTCGGAGGTTTTCCAGAATTATTTTTTTTCGAAAGGGGATTGACAAGGCGAGCGCCGGGGAAAAAAAATCAGCCAGACGCATGCATGTCTGGAAAGGAACGAGTCGGAATGTCGAATATAAAGTCTTCAATCCCGCATATTCCATCAAATGCAGGAAAGCCTTCATATCCTTATTCCTCGTGCAAGCCGCAGAAAAAGCGATTCTCCCAGTTGTAATTGGAATTGATGACTTCCCGGCTCCAGATATGCCCTACGCCCGTGGGGATGTTTTCATCCTCGAGGGAGAATTCCTTCCGGTATCCCAGGGGGCGTAAGTGCCTAGCCGCGATCCTTCGCGCCGCGCGTTCCACGACATTCAGGGGCGTTTCCTCGAGGTTGCTCTTGATGGCGTCTTTCCATTCCACTTCCGTGATGCCATACTCCGCCAGGTTATATCTCTGGTAGGCGGTTTCGAATTGTACCAGTTCCTGTTTCAAACACTGGATGATTTTCTTCGCCTCCGGCAGCTGTTTCTGCCAGTGATATACGTAAACGGCGTTCACCATGCCCAGAACCAGCATGGCGACATTCTGATAAACCGCCCTCTGGTCGCAGTTTTCCCAGTAAGTGGCGGATGATTTCCGGGCATCGAGGCAGAAGTAGTAAGCCTGGGCGGCCACGGCGGCAATCGCATATTTCGTCGGCGTAAATCGCGCCTTGACCCCATGAAGAAGATGCGTATCGACGATCTCCTGGATCGAGATGTCCGCCTCCGTGTAATCATGCTGAAGAAAATGCTCCTTCCAGTGAATGAGGGAATATTGTACGAGAAAGGCATCGACATTGTTGCGTATCGCCTTGGCGTCTTTACTGGGAATGAGGCGGGCAAGAACCTCGACCATTCCCCCCTGTAATTTTTCAGGATTCCCCTTGACAAGCGATGCGCAGATTTCCAGCGCGCGATTCAACGCCAGCTTCCAGCACTGGGGACCAGGCTCTTCGATCTCCCCATCTTTCGTAAGGCGCAGATAGGGATGGTTCTCATCGACAATCTTGTATTCGGCGTTGCTGTCCAGAGTTCCTTCCCATCTCCCCAGAGAGATATTGTCGGCGTGCCAATCGTTCCAGGCGGTATTGTCCCTGAGCATAACCGGATGGGGATCACGGGAGGAAAGGGCGAAACGTTTGTTCATCTTCCGCCGGATGAAGCAGTCGGGAGAAATGGGCAGATACCCCAGCTCCGTCAGTTTGATGATCTTCTGTTCGAAATTATTGGCAGCCTTGACCGTATAAGTCAGGGCTGCTATATCCTCGAAATGGGACCAGCAATAATTGATCTTCTTTTCATTGAGATCCGAATCCATCTTGGCAATGGTTCGATCCAGAAGTTTTTTGACCGAGGGATTCGAGAAGGTGACCCAATCGGAAAAATGGCGATCCTTGAAGACTACGGAAATGAACTCCTTTTGATTGGATGGCATGGTTACGATGTTCCAGGTTTTCATCAGGATGTCATTATCCCGCTCGATTGCCTGGGCGTTATCCATCAAAAGGACCAGGTGCCCATCCTTGATCTTTTCCTGTTTGCATTTGGCTTTGAATTCCTCATGCAGGATTTCAAGCGCCCTGGCGTTGTATCCCCCTTCGGGGAGCCAGAAGCTCACGACAAAGGATTTTTCCCGGTGAACCTCCTCGATGTATTCGTAATAGGATTTGAGGATTGGCCAATAGAACTGAAAGCCGATGCGAATGAGGAGGCGGACGTCATATTCATTCTGTAACATGGGAAGAATGGCGTGAAAGGGAGTGTTGACGCACGGGGCGATGGCGCCGTTGTTGTAGAGATTGATCAATTTTCCATAGGTGTTTTCATTGAGTTCATAATCCATTTCAATGATGCGATGAATCGTATCAGGATCGATGCCGAAAGATATGAAGGGGATCATGCCTCGTTCCTTGAACATATCCTCGAGGGTTTGACCGACATAAGAGCTGATATGGGAAAAGATGCGGGTAAAAATCCGGTAACCTTTTATGACCAGTTCCGTCCAGTTTTTTCCCCGGAGGAGTTCCTCGCCGATTTTGGTGCTGACAGGGGCGATTCTCTCGATATAACGGGGAGCGTCGGAAAGCGTATCCATGAGCATTTCAGGGTCTTCTTTACCCGGATCCACAGGAAGGAGCCTCGAGATATCGATCCTTGATCCTACCTGGTAGGAATATATGAGATAAACGGGATGAAGGTAATTCATTTTTAACGCCTCATCGGTTATGATCAGGATGTTTTGGATTTATCATGGAATTGTTGATACAATTACATACTTAATTTTTTTAATAAAGCGCCCCTATTACATAAATTATCCATTATAGAATTATATATTATAAAATAAAGGTCTGAGATTTCAAGGAAAAAGTTTTCTTTATGCCAATAAAAAGACTTGATTCTGAATAGGAGGTTTGGATAGGTACGTATTATATTTACGGGTGCGTCTCTATATCGAAAAGATTGCGCTCCTTTTATTGCGGGTGTGGCGGAAGTGGAAGACGCGATGGCCTTAGGAGCCATTGGGGCGACCCGTGGGGGTTCAAGTCCCTCCACCCGCATCTTCCGTCTCTTTCTCCTTTTTGCCTTTCGGACTTTCCCTTGCAATCCGATCCAGTATCCCGTTGATGAAGGAAGGGGAGTCATCATCCCCGAAATCCTTTGCGATCTCGATATATTCATTGATGGTCACTTTCGGGGGGATGTCATCGAAATAGAATATCTCGCAGGCTGCGAGGCGTAAAATATTGCGGTCGATATACGAAAGGCGTTCCAGCCGCCAGTTGGCGATCACTTCCCGCAGGATGGCGTCCACTTCCTGGATATGCTCCTTAACTTCTTTCAACAGGGTTTTGGTGAAATCGCCCATCGGAATCTTGTTAGGCATATCCCCGAATTGCGCGTAATGCTTGATGGTTTCTTTCACGGAAAACTTTGTGATTTCCAGGGCATAGAGCAATTGGAGCGCCAGTTCCCGGGACTGCCTTCTGCGCCCCAGGGATTTTTGATTTCTATGTTCGGACTTCCGCTGCATCTATTTGATATAATGAGCCTTGAAATTGGGATCTTCCTGTTCAAAATAGGACTGTATCCCGTTATAAAACAGCTTTGCCGATGTCCATTGGAACGTATCCGAAATCAGATAATTCGCCTCTTCCTTGTTCGAGAGAAAACCGACTTCCACAAGAAGGGAAGGCATTGCATAATTCGCCAGAACGACAAACCGGGCGTTTTTGACAACCGGCGTCCTGTGGTATTTTTTGAAATAGGGATTTCGCGACATGACATCCCACAAGACATGGCAAAATCTGGCGCTTTTTGTTTCCTGTTCTTCCAAGGCGTCCTTCAGCATGCTGGCAAGGATGCTCTTCAACTCCACATTGTCGCTTTTGGGCAATTCCGGCAGCAATTGATCGTTTTCCAGTTTTTCCAGATATCGAATTGCCGCATTATCTGTTCCTGCGTCCCTCCAGTGAAAAATTTCAATACCGCGGGCGGTTTTCGATCCTGGATTCGGAGAGGCGTTCAGATGGATGCTGAAGAAAAGGTCGCCTTTGTGTTTCTGCGCGAAATTCACGCGATCTCCCAGAGAGACATAGACATCCTTTTCCCTTGTCATGACCGCGGACAGGTTGGGACTTTGATCCACAAGGTACTTCAATTTCAGGGCGTATTGCATGACCAGGTCTTTCTCCCAGTAATGCTTGCCTTTGATCGTATATGCAGTGCGAGCTCCCTTGTTGAAACCGCCATGTCCCGGATCTATGACGATCAGCTTCCTGGAGGATAGAAACAGGGGAGCTTCCGGGCGCGATTCCGCTGAAGCCGGAGGAGTGAAGCGCGATGGGGCATGGGAGGAGTTCGATTTGATGTTCGAGCTGGCGGTTACTTCGGAAATGGCGTGGAATTCCACCCGGAGACTCATGAGATCAGGGGAGGGAATGATCTTCCAGTGGACTCCGCTACCGGGGAAAAATTGAAAACGGATGACTTCCTCCCAGGGGCGAGACTGAACGACCACCTTTTTTAAACGCAAATCCCCCGGCGCCAGGGTGCGGTTTTCATAAATCTTCTCGATTTTGTGGATATCCAGGATGAAACATCCTTCTTCCCGGATTTTATCGACCGAGTCGAATTGGATGGAATTTTCGGCTTCAATATGGAAAAGAAAGACCCCCTTGCCGGATTCCCAGCGGATGCTGGAAAGGGCGTTCCCGTAACTTATCCCAAGGATGGCGGTCATCCAGACAATGGGGATAATATGAAATTTGGATTTCAAAAAAACTCCAGGATAATGAACTAAGTATCCTATTTGGAATCTTTCTTTTTCGCCGGCGTATGGGATGATTTCAGTTCTTCGATGCGTTGAGATATTAAAAGGGCTTCCGAGGAATCTTCTTCCAGGAATTCGCTGTAAGTCTCCCAGTTCTCAATCGCTTCCTTTTCTTCGCCGAGGTTTTCCTGTGAGATGGCAAGATTATAATAGGCTTCTTCAAAATCCGGAGCCATCTCGATGGTCTTCTGAAAAAACTTCGAGGCGTTGACATAGTCGTCTTTCTGGGCGGCAAGGCATCCCAGATTATAGAAGTCTTCGGGGTTCCGCGGTTCAAATCCCAGTTTTTGCATGGTTTCAACCTTCTCTTCCGCCGTCAGGGAATGAAAAAGGGAGAAACCGTAATATTTATATGCCACATCAAAACCATATTGAAGAAAGACCCGGTATTTTTCCAGTTCTTTTTCATAAAGATTTTTCTGAGCAAGAGAAGCGGCCTCTGTTTTCTGCGGCGCATCTTTCTGAGACTCGGTTGATTTTTGATTTTTTTCCGCGTCTTTTGAGGCGCCTACAGACTTTTTATCTTTTACCATGTTCCATATATCCTCCCGAATACTTGATAATATTCAATTTATGAATGACTTCTCCTCCGTATTTTCCCGAAAATGAAACCAAAAAACCATCTCTTTTCTTTTTCCATTCGAGAAATCAGATGATTCTCATAAAATGCGGAAGATTTTGTCCATATCTTTTTAAAAAAAAATGTAGCGTTTCAGTTGTTTGAAAAACATCCCATAATATGGAATTATAATCGGAAAACTTTTCTGTCCCCCCATTTTATCAATATCTAATATAAAAAATGTTGCTTTTTATATAAGAGAGGATATGGAATATTTTGTTTTTTTTGCGATATACGCTTTAAGTTACGAATATTTTGTGATTCCGGTAAGGACTAGGAACGTGAATATCATCAAAGAAAAGATAGAACAGGTTCTCAAGTCTGAGGAAGACGCCAGGCAAATCATCGAGTCCGGGCAAAAAGAAGCGGATTCCATCCTTGCGCAAACCGCGGACAAGATACGCCAGATTGAGATGGAACTGATGAAACAGGCGGAGGAAACAATCTCCAGGGAAAAAATGGCGATGAATGAAGAAGCGTCGAAGATGATTCGGGAGATGGAAACTCAAATCGGCAAGGATATACTCTCGATTGAGCAAAAAGGAAAAAGAAATCTCCCTTCTGCAGTTGATTACATCCTGAACAGGATTCTGGAATAGCCTGTGAATCAAAAATGACGATTGAAAAAATAAATAAAATATACCTGATTGCCCCCAAAAGCCATCGCGACACGATTATGGAACATATCCAGAACCTCGGAATGGTTCAGATAACAGACATGGATGTCGATGAGGAAAACAAGGCGAGGGATATCTTTTCTCGTGGGGATATGGCTTCTGTCACGGAGCGCCGCACAAAAGAAAATCTCTTTAATCAGGTGATTAACGCCATTGCCTTTCTTGAACAATATATTCCCCCCCGTTCAGGTCTTTCCCTTCTTACCCGGGGTCCGCTCTCCATATCGAGAGAACTTGAAAATAAAGTCCTTGATGAATTCGATTTCCGGAATTTTATCCTGGAATTGAAGGACCGGGAATCCAGGATCAAGAAACTGCATGTCAAAAAAATGTCCCTGGAAAATCGCCGGGAACATCTGGTTCCCTGGAAAGAACTGGACATCCCCATGAGTTATTTCTGTCGCACGAAACACACACGAATCCGCGCCCTGTCTGTTCCGGCGTCAAATGCCGACGCCTGCCGTAACGCGGCGGAGGAGTTGATCGACGCGCTTTTTTCCATGAAACTCGGTGAAACCAGGGGCGAAAAAAATATTATCGTCATTTACCACAAGGATGTGGAAGAAGCCGCAGAAAAAGTAATGCGCGATTTCGACGTTCGTTCAGCCGTTTTTCCCTGCGAACCTCTTACCCCGGCTGAAAGTCTTCAGGTTATTGAACGGGATCTGGAAGACATACGAAAACAGGTGCTTCATCTCGAGTCGGAAATCAGGGGAATGGCGGAAAATCTCCGAAATCTTCGCGTGATTGCCAACCATCTCGACAACTGGCTTGAAAGAAAACGGGCTAAAGAACGGGGCGCTGAAACCGCAAACGCCTTTGTCATCAAAGGATGGTTGCCTGAAAAGAATCTGGACGAACTGGTCAATACCGTCCATTCCGCATCCCCCGAGGCGGATATCAGCGTCACGGACCCTGAAGAAGGGGATGACGTCCCCATCATCCTTCGCAATCCCCCGTTGTTTCGTCCCTTTGAATCCATTCTGGACATTTATGGGAAGCCCAGTTACCATGAGTTTGATCCGACAATCAGCATCGCGCTGTTTTTCTTTATCAGCTTTGGATACTGCCTGACCGATGCCGGTTATGGCTTGATGCTTGCCCTGATCTTTGGTTATGCGGCGTGGAAATTAAAAGTGGCGCCGAATATCAAAAAATTCTTTTTTCTTTTGACGCTTTGCGGAATATCCGGTTTGATCATGGGCATATTGACCGGGAGCTGGTTTGGCAATCTTTTTACAGATCACGATTTGCCCACCGCCCGGTTGGGGTGGGGGAATTTCATCTCCCGCTTTCAGCTGATAGACCCCCTGGGAAAACATATCATGCTTTTTCTGGGGGGGGCATTGGGACTGGGGTATATTCAGTTGGTATGGGGCGTTTTAATCAAGACTGCCGATTTGTTCAGAAAACGCCGGTTTGGAGAAATTATATTCGACACCCTTCCATGGCTCTTTTTTACCTGGGGGGTGGCTGTGTCTTTTTTCCTGAAGATGCCGGGGTATGGAATGTGCCTTCTCGGTTTGCTCATGATCCTGCTTTTTGCCGGAAGGGATCACAAGAATATCCTGCTCAGGCTGGTTGTGGGATTGGGAACCATTTATAATACCGTCACCGGCTTGCTCTCGGATGTCCTCTCCTATTCCCGCCTTTTTGCCCTGGGGCTTGCAACGGGCATCATGGCGACGGTGATAAACATCATGGCGTTTCTGCTCTGGACACTCCCTTTTGCCGGATGGCTTTTGACCGTTTTAACGCTGCTTGTCGCCCATCCCGTCAATCTGGCAATCAATGTGCTGGGGGCTTTCATCCACACGAGCCGGCTTCAATTCGTGGAATTCTTTCCGAAGTTTTTTGAAAGCGGCGGGCAGAAATTTGAGGCATTCTGTATTAAGGACACTTATATTCATATAAGGGATGATGAAGTCAATCCCACAATATCGGATTGAGAAACCACTAAGGAGGAATCAGGTATGAATGATATCGTAACATCGGGCGGTTCAACCCTGGGTATGGCGTTTGCCTTGCTGGGGGCCGGTTTGACCCTTGCCCTGGGCGGCGTCGGTTCCAGCATTGGAGTGGGACTGGCGGGAATGACCGCCGCTGGAGTCATAACGGAGGACCCCAAAAAGTTCGGCAAATTGATCCCTTTCGTGGCTCTTCCGGGAACCCAGGGCGTCTATGGTTTGCTTCTTTTCTTTTATGTTTGCCGCCAGAAATTATTGTTCTGGACATCAACCACCCCTGTTTATCCCACAATGGATCAGGGATTCGAATTGTTTTTCGTGGGTTTGGCTGCGGGGATCGTGCTTTTGGTTTCTGCCATATACCAGGGAAAGGTGGCGGCAGCCACGATCGGCGTTATTGCCAAAAAACCCGAACAATTGGGAAAAAGCCTGATTCTTCCCGCTTTCGTGGAAACCTATGCTGTGCTGGCTCTTGTTTCCGCCATCTTAATCCTCGGATCGCTGAAGGTGGGTTGATAAACCAAAATGCCGATAGATAAAATCATCGAAAAAATTGTTACTGAAAGCAGGGACAAGGCGCAATCCATCATAGACCAGGCAAAATCCCGCGCGGAAATGACCATCCGGGATGCCCGGTTGAGGCTTGAAGATCAGAAGAATACCAGGATTCGAAAAGCCCATGATGATCTTGTGAATGAAAAACAAAGAAAAATCGCCCTGGCAAAACTGGAATCACGAAAGAAAATACTCCAGTCCCGCTCCCATATCCTTGATGAATGTTTTTCCCTTGCCCTGAAGAGATTGATGGAGTTGAAAGGGACTGAACTTGATAAATGGATCGCAAAAGTCCTTGAGGATTTCGTACCCCATGAATCCCTTGAGATTATCGTGCGGGATAAAGACAGGGATCAATTTGAACGGATTCTGTCCTCGCTCTGGGGCGCCTCCTTTGGGAAGTTTTGCTCTGTTAAATCATCTCCCGACTTTCAGCAGGGCGGTTTTTTTATACGGATGAAACGTATGGAACTTGATTTTACATTCAATCATATTCTTTATGCCATTAGACCCGAAATCGAACAGGAGGTCATGAAAATACTCTTTCCCCAGTAATATCCCGCTTAGGCGCTCTGCTGATGCAAGGGGATGGGAAAAGGGCATATTTTTTTCTATGACGCCCATGATCCGCATACCTGGATATTCGCACGGCAAATCCTCGGACAGGCATCTGTATTCCGTAGGACGCGTGCGCGTGCTCGAAACCAGACTCCTTAGTCGGGACGTCCTGCGCAATTTGATCGAGGCGAAGGACTTCAGGGAATTATACAACGAACTTCGGGATACAATTTACGGAGAAGCTGTCATGGAAACCGGGGACAACCTCGATTTCGAACGCATGCTCAAAATCGAAACAGCCA
>JAFGFK010000315.1 GCA_016931135.1 Candidatus Sumerlaeota bacterium
ATTTGCGCGGGCGGAACCTTCAATCCGGGCAACTGGGCGCTTTACGAAACCTCGCTCGGGGTGAAGCGTGGAAATGTTCAGCTCGCGTCCCTGGTCATGATCCTCTTATACCTTCTCATGGGAGGGATATTCATATTCCTCAATATCAGGAAGAAGAGGAGGAGGCGTTATTTCACATTCGCAACGGATTTCCAGATCGATCCCAATGTCAAGGTGAATCCTGTTTCTCTTCTCTCTCCCCTTGTTCCGATATTCCTGGTATTTCAGATGAGCGCATTCGCCGAGCTCACCAACTGGGTGAAGGGACATTACCTTTGGTTGGATCGGGCAAGCGCCTTCGTCATCAGGATCGCCGCCTTCTGGGATAAATATATCGGCGCATGGGATTTCATCCCGGCGTTTATCGCAGGAATATTATTCTGCCTTGTCGCCACATGGGATAAAAAGGGAAACAACATCAAGGTATTGACAAAAGCCATGATCGAGGGAGCGGAGAGCGTGATGCCCGCAGTATTGCTCATGATGGGAATCGGCATGCTTCTGAACGCCGTATGGAATCCGGATGTCAGCCGCTATCTGAAACCCATGATCATTCATATCATACCGGAGAGCAGAATCCTGTACATAATCGTATTCGGCTCATGCGCCTTTTTGGCGTTGTACCGGGGACCCTTGAATCTCTGGGGATTGGGGCTGGGCATTGCCACCCTGATCTACAAGGAGAGCGCCCTTTCGGCTGCTGCTGTGATGGGGATTTTCATGACAACGGGAGCGATGCAGGGTGTGTGCGATCCCACCAACACGCACAACGTCTGGATTGCGACCTATATCAATGAAGACGTGATCAGGCTCACGAAGAAACTGATCGTCTATGTATGGGTGATGATTTTCATAGGATTGCTGTTGATGTCGATCCTGTTCCCGCTTCACAAACCATAGAACACAGCCAAAAATCAAGGTTGCGCGGTGATTTCAAACATGCGGGGTACATTGGAGTTTTTTCGCATATTGACGTAACGCGCCATGACCTTGTAGAGACCCGGCGTCAGCGGCATGGGAGGGGTATAGGTTAGGATGCCGGTTTCATCATCATAATCGAAGGGAACCTCGGTATCATTGATCGTCAATCCTATGGAGAATTTAAGGATGCGTGGGCTTCCTTTGGAACCCCATTCCTCGGGACATCCATCCTCGAGTTTGAGTTGAATGCGGTGTTCCTTTCCGCTCAACCTGCCATCACGGGGATGAATGAGTTCGGCCTTTGGAATGCCATTGCGGACATATTTGACAATCCCCAGATAATAAGCCCAAGCCTCGCGCTTCAGATATTCCGGGTCTCTCAAACGTTCTTCCTCTTTTGCATTGGAGAAAAAGGAGGCTTCCACGAGGATAGCCGGAACGTGGGCTTGCCGCAGCACGGCAAAACCGGAATCAGGATAAACGAGATAGTCGGAATAAAGTCCATTGCTGGCAAACTCGGGAAGGCGAAGCCAGTATTCGAGTTCATCCACAATCGTTCGCCCCAGGTCTGTATTGGAATAGATATATCCGGGAAAGGCGTGATAAAAAACGCTGGAGAAATTGGCGTCTTTCCTGGAATGGGCGTTATGATGCATGGAAATGAAGAGATCGCACTTATGAATTTCCGCCAGTTGGGGTCTTGCTTTCAGGGCTTCGGAATAATCTTTTTTGAGGTCCCAGTCTCCATCTCTTGTCATGACAACCACAACGCCGGATTTGAGGAGAAAATCCCTTAGGTAACGCGCTACGGCAAGGTTCATGACCGCCTCGCGATATCCCGAGGCGGTGGATTTGTATCCGGGGATGTGCTGATAACCGCCATGCCCTGGATCGAGGCAGATGCGAAGCCCCTTAAGACACCTGGCATAAGGCGGGGGAATATAATCAACAGGAGGGAGTTCCAGCCAGGGATCTCCTGATGGAACAGCGTTTCCTGCGGGAAAATGAAACTGATCATCCGGATTCGGTTCAAAGGGTGGCGGGGGATCATGAACCACCGAGGCGTCATTTACGGGAAAAGACGCGTTCAGAAATAAAGCGCTCGCCATTATGAAGATAAAAAACCGCATCCGAGACATGGATTTACCTTCCTTCAGATTTATTTTTTCCGGGACTTTGCATTAATCGCCTTGCGGCGCGAGATCGCCTTCAATCGCATATTGTCTTTGGCGTTGTCGTTTCGATCGATGGTATTCTGATCTATGGCGTGATCGGTTCCGCCGGAATGTCTCACGACCTTGTAAATGGGATCCCACACGCGACCCAGGCGATATACTTCAATCACGCGATTGACAAGGTCGTAATCCTCTCCATAATTACGGGAATAAGGTTCATCGTTGCAGCCGAACCATCCGAGCTCGCGTATCACCTTGATATGGGCGGAGCGGGGCGCCCCGGCGCCGTTGATCCTGAGGAGATTATTGCGTCCATTTTTTTCTGTCCATTCATCATGGGTAACGACGGGGATATCCTCTCGTCGGAAGAATTTGCCTGTTTTGGCTTGCTTTTCCCAAACCTCATAAGAGCCGATGACCATGCCGATCCTGGGATCGGACTGAAAGGTCTCGAGGACTTTTTCGGCTGCGTCCGGGGTGAGTTGGTCATCGGAATCCAGCTGAAGGTAGAATTTTCCCTTAGCCTTTTGCAATCCGAGATTCAGGCAAAGCCCGATATTGTTGATATCCGTTACAATGAGGTCCACATTGGGTTTGGCGGGATCATAATTTTTCCCGCCCTTCATGTAAGAGCGAACGGCGTCGCAAGTCGGATCGTTTTCGCCTCCGTTGCACGCCACGATGACCTCGACCTTTTTCCCGAGGGTTTGCGCCTGCACGGATTGAATGGCTGTGGCGATGAAGTCGGGGCGGTTAAACACGGGGATGACGACGGTAAAAAGGCATTTGAAAGCCTTTTCTTCTGCGGGCGTATATTTGACCCGATGATAATTCTGCCCGGGGGCGAGATACGCGCCGATACGTTTCAAGTGTTCGGTGCAGGCTTGTTCCAGTTCCAGCTGATTTTTTTTGCCGGCTTTGAGGTAATAAAAGACATCAAAGGCGCCAGCTTTTTCCTTGACGCTGTAAAGGGAGCCATTGAACCTGTTGGCAATGCCGATGAGTTCTCCCTGTTCAGAGGCTCTGAGGCGCAGATCGTACAGTTCCGCCGAGTCGTATTTTTCCTTCAAACCTTTCAATTTTTTGAGAACAGAGGCGCTGAAAAAGAATGCCTTTCCGAAATCGACCGCATCGCGGAGGCGTCCCTCGTGATAAGGAAGGAGGCGCGCCTCGGATACCACGCCATCGGGCGCGATTCTTTCATAATCCGAAAAAATCATTCCGGCGCCGGGATTGCGCTGAGCGGTCATGAAAAAGGTATCAAATGCGCTCTGGCGAAACTGCGTCATTTTTTCAAGGTTGTCGATCAAGAGGATATAGTCGCCCTTAGCGGCTTTCAAACCTGCATTGAAGTAAGCGGCTTTGTTCTTGAAAGCGCCAGCCACAACCTTCACCTTGTTTTTGAATTGTTTGCCTTTGGGCAGGTAGGATTTTTTTGCGGCTTTACCGTCCCCATCCACCACGATCATCTGAGTGGATGGATAGAATTGATTCAATACGCTTTTCAAGGTTTTGGCAAATTCGGAAGCCGGATAAGGTACATCCTTGTTCCAGAGCGCAATAGCGCTGATCAAAGGTTGCGCTTTTTTCATTTCAAACCTCCTGATTTTATAATGTTACATTAAATGAAATGTATTGTATGTATGCTACAATATCATTTTTCAATGAAAAAATGAATAAAGGGAGAGCGCGGGGCGCACATCAGTTTTCTTGGCGGGTGGTTGGATCATGAGGTCATACTCTATAAAAATCCATCACTCCTTCATAAGTTTCGGGATGATTTAGAGTATCGTTTCTTGTCATTTTAGATATATTTATGCAACAATACCTGGATTTGAATCTGGAACTCACGAGCTCAGGAAAGGGAAATCACAGAATCATCACGGGTAATTCAGGCGTTATAAATTCAAAATTTCACTTCGGAATCTCGTAAATATCCACTGCGGTTTGCTCCAGTTTGAATGTGGATGTCAACCGATCCTCCAGATCGAAACTTTTCAGATCGAAAGACAGCTGGAGACGCCCCGAGGGATATCCATCCAAGCCCTGGGGAGGCATGTAATAGTGATGATACGTCCTTCCTTGTGGCGTGGGGGAATTGTCGCCTTCTCCTATACTGTAAATCTCCATTCCCGCGCCGGATTCCCAGGTTATTGTATTGAATCGAAGGCGAATTCCGGGAACAAGGGATTGATCCTCCTCATCGGTCTTGATCAAATAACTCGCCTTGTAGAGAACATTATTTTTCGCAAAAAGGGAAGAGGGATTCGTTGACCAGAAACCGTAGGCGCAAGCGTCTCTTCCCCTCATGAAAAGCCCTCCTTTCGACTCTTCATGAAAAGGCGGGGTAAACGCGCTTGCGACCTCGTTCCATAACCATCGGCTGGGTTTGGGTCCTTCAAAATCCCAGTATTGCGCGGTTTCAACGCGCTTCAGCGCCCTTGTTGGAAATCCTTCCACGCGCGCCTTTCGCAGATAAACGGTTCCGGTGGCTGCGTCATCGCTGTTCAGATTCACCAGGTCAAAAGAGAGAAGAATCCTGTTTGAATCAGGTTTATCATTAGAACAAAGGGAAGCGGTAAAATAAAGATCATAGGGCGCCGCCTCCCGCGTGGGAGAATACTCTCCGGAACCGCTGCTCGATATTTCCAGTATGTCCGTTTTCTGAAGATGATTGGAAAGGGTGCGCAGCCGTATCTGCGGCGTTTTTTGTTTATCCTCCACATCCGTGGAAATCCAGAACCTGCCGCGATACAGATATCCCTCTTCCAAAGGAATCCCCTCAGAGGGAGAATCCCAGTAACCCACAGTATTGTCATCCACGGATGAGATGGAAAGGGCGCCTGGAATCCATCCCAGTTTTGCCGGCGAGTAGGGGGGGCTGATGGTATGGGGCGTCCATCCTTGCGCATCATTTGGAAAATCATATTCAACCACCATAAACGGTGTGGGAGATGGCGTCGGTGTCGGCGTCGGTGTGGGAGAAGGCGCCGGAATGACCGCCTCATCAGCTCCCATATCATAATCGGAGCCGTCTCCCCGAACTTCCCATTGTATGGCGTCAAAGGGCCTGGGGTCACCCTCGAAATCCATCAAGACGTCTTGCGCAAGCGCCCCGGCATCGAGGCATGGCGAAATGGACTGGAGATGAAAATCATTTGAAACAGGATCGACAAAAAGGGGATTTGCGGAGATATTGCCCATTCCCCCGCTTTGCCAATCCTGGATGCAGGAATAAGAAGGCAAAGAGCATGCAGCGTCTCCTGTAACAACCATCTGGGGATTGAGAGGCGCGACATTTCCCCAGAGGATGCAATTCTTTATAGCGCCCCGGCAACTCGCCATGCCTCCCCCTTCCCCTTCGCATTCGTTGCCGCATATCGTATTATGCAACAGATGACCATTTACCGCATGAAGCCCTCCCCCCAGGTAATCCGATTTGTTGTTAATGATAATGTTATTGACCAGTTTCGTATCGGAGGAGCTCAAGCCTCCCCCGTAATACGATGTCTCGTTATTTGTAATGATGTTGTTTTGTATGGACCCCTGGAATCCGCACAAAACCAGCCCCCCGCCATGCCGTTCCGCGCTGTTGGAGGATATGATGTTATAATGAATCATACCGTTGCAGGAGGCAAGTCCGCCTCCGGATGATCCCAATCCTGTGGCGATGTTGTTGGAAATGATATTTTTTCTGATCATGCCGTTGCATCCGTGAATCCCGCCCCCCATGGCATAATCGCCCGAAGCGGCATTTTCCACGATTCGGTTTTTTTCGATCAGGGGAAGAGCGCCTTTCCCGGCTATTCCTCCCCCTTGGAAGGATGTCCCGTTCCGGATGGTCAATCCCCGGATGACGCATCGAGGACTCTCTTTTCCCCCCAGGGCGATGACGCTGAAAAAATCCTCCCCATCGAGAATCGTGGATTCAACAATCGCTCCATTGTTCGGATCAGATCCGCTTAAAACGATATTCTTATTCAATATATGGATGTTTTCCCGGTATATCCCTGGATTCAGGATGATCTCTTCATTTGGAAACGCAAGAAAAACGGCTTCCTGGATCGATGAATTCGTTACCTGGATTCCATAAGGTTCATCAGCAACGAGAGGCTGGGTTTCCCTTGATATTTCCACGCCATCCATCAAGCCGTCCGAATCCGTATCCGGGTTTTGCATATCCGTACCCATAGTGGTCTCATCATCGTCATTCAGGAGATCGCCATCCTGATCCTTCTTGCTGCCATATTCATCGCTTCCCATATCCACGGAGGAACCGGCAACGCGGCATTCTCCATCCATATCCGCGAGATATTCTCCAAAGAGATAGCGCTTGTTTCCGGCGTCAATACACGGGGAATCGCCGAGAAGGTGAAAATCCCCATTCAAGGGATCGGAGAGGCGCGGATCGAGCGCGATGTTTCCCCTTCCCCCTCCTGTCCAATCCTGGATGCAACTGTAAAAGGGAATCGATGATCGCTCCAGGTTGATACCGGCGTTGTTCCAGATGACGCAATTGACGATCGTTCCCGTACACAGAGTTATTGCGCCTTTGGAAGAACCGGAATTAAGATTGGAATAAACGGTATTGTTCTGGATGACTCCGGAGCAATCGTAGAGTCCTGCGCCGCTGCAAGCCTCATTGAAGGCTATAACGCAATTTTGAACTGTTCCGGCGCATTTATAAAGTCCGCCGCCTTCGTTTGCCGCCTGGTTGCCTGTGATAAGATTATTCTGTATCGCTCCGAAACCCTGATACAGCCCCCCGCCGTAAAGGGCGTAATTTTCCCTGATGATATTGTGGCGGATCGTTCCGAGGCTGTAGGAAATCCCGCCGCCGTATTTCAGCGCTGCATTTTCCGAAATGATGTTGTTCAGGATCAATCCGTGGCAGTTGTAAATCCCGCCTCCCGCCGTGCTTGCTGCATTTTGTGTGATGATGTTGTTTTTTATGGTTACCCTCCCGCCGTTCCCGTCGATTCCCCCCCCGCTGCTGGCTGCGCCGTTCATGATCGTGAATCCCGCTATAACGCACGTGGTCAGCTCGTCCCCATCCATAGTGATCACCGGTTTTATTCCCCCCCCATCGATTATGGTATTTTCCACTGTGGAGGAATCTTCCGGGTTCGTGGAACGCAGGATGATATTATTCCCATTGAATTCCAGGTTTTCCATGTAAATCCCGGGCGCTACAATGATTTCACAACCCTCCGCTGCCTCGTCTATGGCTTCCTGTATGGTAAGAAAATCAAGCGGCACTTCAATCAGGCAGGAAGGATAAGTGGTATATTTATCGAATTTACTTCCGTAAGAAGACGCGGAATATCCCATCATGGGGAAAAAGACGATAAAAATGGCGATGAATAAACGTTTATTCACAATTACGTAACGTCGATTTAGTAAAATTGAACGTACTGGCTTTCGGCAATATTCAAATATAACTGGATATTATAAATTAACTTGTAGAGACGCAAGTCAAGATTATACGCAAACTTCCCCCTCTCAATAAACGATAAAACATGAACTTGACAATCATCGTGACCAAGATTAATAATTTTTAATATTGAATTCATAAATCTTCGGAAGAAATCTTTAATCTGTTTCTATGATAGGATTTAATGGGAATAAGAAATGATGAGGCAACTATCTTTTATTGAAATTCCAAAGACTGTAGAAAACAAAGAATGGGGGACTTTTAAAGATAGTTTACGAGCTCCCATTCATAATTGGTTTACTTATCCTGCCGGATTTTCATTCAAGGCTGTAGAATCAAGCATCCGGAATAATTGTATTAGACAGGGCCAGGTAGTTTATGATCCTTTTATGGGTTCTGGCACCACGAATCTTGTTGCGAAAAAACTCGCAATCAATTCTTATGGAATTGAGGCGCATCCATTTGTTTTTAGGATAGCTCGCACAAAGATGAACTGGGAAATTGACGAAGATGATATTTTTCATTCTCTTCGAGAAGTGGAAAAGCGGGTTATTAATCGAAAAAGACATTTCGCAATCAAAAATATTCAGGCTTGTTTGGAGAAAGAGTTTCCCGATCTTATCCTGAAATGTTTTGAGAATATCGCCTTGATGGATTTGCTATCAATTCGTAATGCGGTATTAGATGGTAATTTTACCGAAGATGTAAAAGATATTTTCTTTGTTGGATTAACAAGCATTTTGAGGCAGGTGTCAACTGCAGCAACGGGTTGGCCATATATAGCGCCTAACAAGCATAAATCAACTTCATTGAACAAGAATGTCCTGCATGAGTTTATACGAATGATACATAAAATGGTAAGTGATATAAGGAATACGGTTCATGAAGCGAATGTTAACTACCCAAAATCATCTCACGAGATATTTAACGCAGATTGCAGAAAAACGAAGGATTTAATCCCAGATTTATCCGTTGATCATGTTTTTACCTCACCTCCTTATTTAAACAACTTTGACTATGCTGACCGAACTCGTTTAGAGTTATACTTTTGGGGAGAAGCGAAAAACTGGGGAGATATATCAGAAAATATCCGTACAAGATTAATAACATCCGCAACGACTCAGATATCGAGAGATGATCCAAAATATCAATTGTTAGATGAACTTAATAAATCCTGTCCGAAGGTTTGCGCCTTCTTAAAAGCATCAATTTCGCAATTGAGTGAAATAAGATTAACCCGGGGGGGGAAAAAGAGTTATGATCTGTTAGTGGGGGGCTATTTTAATGACATATATCAAATGATCTTAGAAGTATATCGAGTCTTGAAGAACAACTCTAAAGCCGTTTTTGTTCTGGGGGATTCCGCCCCTTATGGCATTCACATTCCAACGGATGACCTGATTGGTGAAATAGGTTTGGGCGTTGGTTTCTCTGAATATCATGTTGATGTTTTGAGAGAGCGTGGAGGAAAATGGAAAGATAATCCCCAACGGCATGGCATATTACTTCGTGAATCAATAGTTACTTTAGAAAAGGCGTAAGATATGGTGGAAATTCAAAATCCTGGAAGCGCTCTTGGAGAAGCCATCGGATCTGAAATGGAAAAAGCCTTAAACGTTTTTCTAACCAATCTTGTAGAAAGCCGTGGATATCACTTTTTGAGCAAAAGCCCCATCATTAATAAAACCGGTAATCAGAAAAAGCTTTTAATGTATGACAAGTTTGGCACAGCATACAATATTGATTCCGTAATAGCCAATGAGAGTATGCAGCCAATAATTTTAATTGAATCAAAATATATTAGATATAAGAAGCATAATCGAGACAAGGGGAGTTGGATTTGCACAGCTCATCCAGCAATAAGACGTCGTTATCAAAGCATCAGAAGCTCTATTGCTATTCTTGCGGGAAATTGGAGTTCATCATCTCTGGCAATGATGAGAAGTTTTGAAATCAATATATTTCTTATCCCTTTCAAAAGGATTTGCGAACTTATGAGAAAATACGGGATTGTTTTTGACTGGGATGAGAAAGATAGAATAACCGCAAAAAGGCATTGCAAAAATATTTAAAAATAACAGAAAAACAAAAAAATAATATTGGCGTGGAAATGGTCAACGTCATAAAAGTTGAATTAAAGAATCTTGTTTTAAGTATTCTTGATGACACTAAAGAACGTGAAATAGATAAAGTAACAGTTGAATTACGCTCCAATTTGGGTGAAGTCAAAACCTATGAGTTCTCAAATATAGAAAAGGCTGTTGAGTTTTTGAATACTACGGAGTTAAAAAAAATGTTTTTATCAAGTGACTCACTCACTTTATTCGATCCCTCTCCCTTTATTGATGAAAGCAATGCCTAAAGAAGGCGAAGAACAGCTAGGAATAACATTTTCGACTCTCTAAAAACATCCCTTGAGGGGATATTTGGCTTGGGAAGTTTTCCAAGCGTATGATATAACGAGACTTGCATCATTTCAAACCGTCCATATCCATGCAGTTTTATCAAAGAGCAAATTCTTATATTATTTTGAACGATGGAACCTTAAGCACTGTGAAAAACAGTGGACGAGCGATAAAAGGTATTTTATGTTACCAGTATTATTCAACCTGATTGAAGGGTAAAGAGGAATGAAAATAATCGAAGCGGGTTTCATGATTGAATCTCCTGTGGATGGGGAGGAGATTTTAAGGGGAATTGAAAAGGCGGGAAGAACCGCATACAAGAGCGAGGACAGGATCACGCCTGATTCCGCAGCGCGGTTTGTTTCCATGATCCTCAAGAAAGGGCACGAATCGGTTTTGGAGCACCGATCCGTAACGGTGCGCGTCATCTGTGATCGAGGCGTTTCTCATGAAATCGTGCGGCACCGCCTTGCCAGTTATACCCAGGAATCCACGCGTTATTGCAACTATTCCCAGGACAAATTCAAAAACGAGATTATTGTGATCAAGCCGGTTTTCTGGGATGAAGAGAAAGATGCGGAAAAGTTCGCTGTATGGAAAAAGGGCGTGAAGGATGCGGAGAAGGCTTATTTGAAGCTTCTGGAGCTGGGCGCCGCCCCTGAGGAGGCGCGCTCCGTTCTCCCCAATTCCCTTAAGACGGAAATCGTGATGACGATGAACCTGCGGGAGTGGCGGAATTTCTTCAGATTGCGCACTGGTGAGCGAGCCCATCCCCAGATGCGCGAGATCGCCCGCCCCATGCTCCAGGAATTCAAAAAACGCATCCCCCTCATATTTGACGATATTGTTCAGGAAAGATGAAGATTCATGAATGACGCATCTTTCATCGTGAACCGGTTCCCGGAGCATATCTGGATCGAGCCTACCACGCGCTGCAATACCCGGTGCAAGTATTGCCTCCATTGGTATGAATCTTTTGGAGAGGATATGGAGTTTTCCCTTTATGAGAAGATACGAGATCAGATTCTGGATCATGTAAAACGGGTGGAATTGATCGGGTATGGCGAGCCGTTGATTGCGAAACATTTTTGGGATATGTTTCATGATTGTTCCAGGCGGGATATTGAAATTTTAACGACTACCAATGGACTTCTCCTTTTGGATGAGGAAAAACTCCCCCTCATAGTGAGGAGCCTGTTTACCATTTGCTTGTCACTTGATGGGGCGCATAAAGAAACTGCTGAATTCGCCCGCCCTTTTATCAAATGGGAAAAAATGATCGAAATCCTGGAGCTGTTGAAAAAATATGGAGATCATGCCGGGGTGGAAAAACGCTTTTCTCTCAGGTTTAATTTTGTCGCCATGAAACAAAACATCGGCGACTTGCCTGATCTCGTGAAACTCGCGGCAAAATATGGCGCCTCCGATATATTCGTCATGACCCTGGGGGCGGAACTGGAACGGAACCTGGTGAAAGGGCAGGGATTGTTCGATTCTCCGGAATTGGTGTCTCCGGCTTTTCTCAAGGCGCTGAAACTCGGGAGGCGCCTTGGGATTGATTTGAATCTGCCCCCCTCTTTTCGCTCCCTGGTTCTTGCGGGCAAAGAACAAAAACGTGGAGCCAAAGGCAAAATTCTATACCTGTTGCGTATGTTGGATATGGGACTTCTCTATTTACGCAACAAGGGTTTCCACGCCGCCTGGAACCGCTCGATGCAGATCATTCGTCCTCCCGATAAAGCGGGAATTACTTTTTGCCCTGTGCCCTGGGATAGCGCCTATATTGCTGTCGATGGAACAGTTTATCCCTGTTGCGTACTATCCTCGAAGCTGGGGAATCTCAAGTCGCAGGATTGGAGTGAAATCTGGAATGGATTCTTATATCAGAACTTGCGGCGTACGATTCACGGTTGGAATCCCACTGCAGGGTGCCGCTATTGCGGTTTAAGCTGCGGAATCAATGGAGGCGACGAACATTATTACAATCAGTATTTCAGCGCCTATAAAAAGAAAGATATCCCTCTGAATAGTTTGGATATCGAATTCAAACAGGGATTTTATGAACTGGAGTATAAGGAGGATGGCGCTCCCAGTCATATCTGGATGGCGAAAAGAGGAGAGTTCAGAATTCGTAAATCTCCCGGCGCCCGTTTTCTCAGGTTGCTGATCATTTCCCTCATACCGGGAGGAAACGTCAATTCGGGAAAAGCGATTTTGAATCAGGGAAGGGATGAGTATTTCGACAATACATGCGAAGATATCAATTTCCCCCTGTACAAGATTCAGGGAAACTGGATTGATGTGGCATTGGAGATGGAAAGAGAATTTCGAGTTCAACCGGATCCCCGCCTCCTCGCCCTTCCTATCAAAGGCGTCCAATTTCTTTCCTGATTCCTTTCAAATATCCGAATCGGATGAAGGAGAAGAAAATCCGGAAGGCAATTCTTTGCCGCCTGCGTTACCCCGATGCGATTTTATCTTTTTTGATGGATTCCTCATTCCTGTTTTTTTTTATTTTAGTTTCAATAGTCTTATTCCGGCTTTGACCTTGTGATACGTCTCCTTCCAGGAACGCATTTTTAAAAGACGCTTTATAATATATCCCGGGCGTTTGTAAAAATCCTTGTACGCCTTTATGAGCATTTCGTTGAGTTCTTCCCGGGTGAAGTTTTCCTCCCACACCATGGGAATAAAGGCGGGATCGGGATTCGCAGCATACTGTTTCCAGTAGTCATACGGAAGTATTCCCTGTTCCAATCCCATCCTGTATAGATAGGTTCCGGGAAAGGGCGTCATAACAGAGATATGAACATAATCCGGATCGATCTCCCGGGCAAACCGGATGGTATCCCGGATTTCTTCCCTCGTTTCCGTTGGATTGCCGATGATGAAATATCCCAGGGTTTCGATCCCCAGCCGTTTTGTCTCGCGAAAAACCTCCCTGACCCTGTCCAGGCGGATGTTTTTCCGGAGAACATCAGCCACGCGTTGATTCCCCGATTCAATGCCGTAATGAATCCGGATGCAGCCTGCTCGAGCCATTTCGCGGAGCATGTCTTTATCCACCGTGTTGATATGCGCCCGAACATCCCACATCAGATTGATTTTTCCTTCCTTAAGAAGCCTGCATATCTCCATGACGCGGTCGCGGTTGATCGTCATGGTGTCGTCATAGAAGATGATTTCTTCTATGCCCAATTCCCGGCACATCTTCATTTCATCGACCACGTATCGGGCGGAGTGATGGCGGAACTTTTTCCCAAGGTGCGGGCGATCGCAGAAGATGCATTGAAAGGGACATCCCCTGCTGCTGATCAGCGTGGTGACGCAGGAACCTTTCGACAATATGCTGGAATAATCATGCAAGGGCAGCAGGTCTCTTTTGGGATGGGGAAGACAGTCCAGATCATTTAATAGGGAATCCGGCGGGGATATCGCCAAACGATCCCCATCCTTGTAGCCGATGCCCTTTATCCGGGAAAGATCACTCCCTTTTTCCAGTGCGTTCAAAAGATCGCAGAATATCTTTTCTCCTTCTCCCAAAACGATGAAATCGACTTCCGGCAGATTCAGCGTTTCTTCAGGGAAGAGATACGCATGGGGTCCTCCCAGAACAATTCGTACATCCGGGTTTGCTTTTTTCGCCCGTTTTGCGGTAAGAACCACATCATAAAGGGAAAAGGTCAAAGTCTGAATGCCTACAATGTCCGGCTTTAATTCGCGGATTTTTTCCTCGATCTGATCGAAGGACATGCGGCGCGCGTGGGCGTCGATCACCGTGATATCATGCGTGGAACGCTCCAGGGCGTAAGAGGCGACATATAAAAGCCCGATGGGGGGATAAAATCCGGTCTCCTGATCCACGAGGGAGGGCACGTTGCTCCGGAGCATGTTGAAATCTGGTGGATATAATAATAGAACTTTCATGAGTTTTTCCCGTCTTGATATGAGATCAGGGAAGGAGACATATCTCCTTCAACCGAAAACGATTTCCTTTTCCCTGGATAAAATCAAGTCTCAGGGATTTGATATTTCCATAATAAAGCCATTGGTAATGATTTTTCAAATTAAATTCGTAAACATGCTCTTTTCCATCCAGGAAAATTTTCCCCTTCTGAACCAGTTTTTCATTGAATCCGGATTCCTCGGATGCGTGCCAGTATAGGGATGTGGGGGAAATATCATCCACTTCGCTCCACGCCTTCATCGTGAATCGCAGGGTGGAATAAGAAAAAGGATTCCTGTTATTGAAGAAGAGTATGATACTTCCTGTAAGGATTTTTATCTCGAAATTTCCGGTATCTTCATGATAAATCCATCTTTTTTTATCAGGGGCGAGGATGTTGCGTATTTGTTTCTCGGAAATCAGGAAAATGGATTGCGCCTTGCTTCTTCGATAGATTTCTTCTCTTTTTTTCTTTTCTTCTTCAAGGGATTTCCGGAACTCCTCCTTTTTAATCCTGAACAGCGCCCGGTTTTCATATTCCAGAACCTTATCCACAAAAGGAGTCTTTCCGATTTTTTCCTTGATCTCGGAGGAGCGCGTCAAAATCATATCCACCTTGTATTTCTCCAGGAGAAATACAACCGGCGGATTCCATTCCTGCGCGCTGGATATATCCTGGGTATAATTCGGCGGGAAATAGTTTCCTTCCGTTACGGAATGCCAGTGATAGGTCGATTCCAATATGGCTCTTCTGTCTCGGAAGGGAAGAACGAGAATATTGTAATGACGCCCCTGTTTTTTCTTTTCCTTCAACCAGGCGAAGATGGGATTGTCCGTGACCTTGCACAGTTCGTACTTACCGTAGAAATAATATTCCGCTCCAAATGTGTATATGCTCAAAAACAAGAAGACGCCCCATGCCATATATCGCTTTTTCAACTTTTCCAATATCAGCTGCAGCCCTGCTCCGCATAATACGGAAAAAGACAACAGATATATAATGGCATAACGGGAAATTGCTCTCATGAACCGGATAGGCGCAAGATATTTATACACATAATAATAGGGCATTCTATGGAAAACGATCCGATCCGATATCCAAAGGGCGGGTCCCAGGGAAAAAAGAAAAAACACCAGGGCGCAGACCATCAGGGTTCCTTCCATTTTGTCTTCCGGCGTGAATTTCTCTTTTCTCCATCTGCGTTTCATGAAGGAGCCCATTTTCAGAAGAACCAGTAAAAGAACAAGATAACCGATGAACTGACAATTCTCGCTAACATGCTTTTTTTCCCCGCCCTTTTGATACAGCAAGCTGCTGATAAGGTTGACGAATCGCCCCTTGTAAAAAGGCGGTAACAGGTATCCCCCAATATCCGCAGAATACTGATTGAGCGAGTCTATCACATGAAAACGCTCCGTCTTCATTTTCATGTAAGGCAATAAGAAAGGAATCTCGATGATGGCTGCCAGGATCATCACAAGAACGATCCACAGATGCCTTTTCTGAAGTTTGAAGTATTTGAATATTATAAGAAGCGTAAGGAACAGGGCGTAAAAGGCGGAAACGATCACGGTAAGATAGAAATTGGAAAGGAAAATGAAGCAGGTGGTCACTCCGAACCCGGCGAGATCGACCCATTTGGCGTTTTTCAATGAACGCGCCAGGAAAAAGGTGGAAAAAGGAAGCCAGTGAGTTTGAAGAATCGTCAAATGTCCAATGGCGCGATAGCCTCGAAAGCAGTTGAAGGCGAATACAATCCCCCCGAAAAGCGCCGCTTTATCCGCCCGGGGATATAATTCCCGAATCAAAAGCCAGGCGCCGTATCCCGCCAGGATGAAACTCATGTAATTCAATATATGGTAGTTCAACACCGGATTTCTCGAAAAAGGCAGAAGAGCAAAATACTGCGCCCCAACGCCGAAATCCCCTTCAGACCAGGCAAGACTGTTGGGATACGGCGCCAGCACATTGGCGTCGAACAGGGGAAGTCCTTTCAGGATCGCGCGACAAAACCAGAGGGGCGCCCATGCGTGTTGCAGGGCGTCCCCCCAGTAAATCCGGTCGGTGATTTTCGTGATCGGACAAAATGGAATAAAATAAACAAGGGTGAGTATCGTGAAAAAAATCAATGCCAGAAAATGGTTTCTCAGTTCGCTTTTACGAATGTTTATCATCTTTATGGAATATTTTGTGTAATAACGCCCTTAAACTGCACATCTGCTGGGCGAGAAGTCCGAATGTGAAGATGATCGCGCCGGATAACATGATGAAGATCGCGCCGTCAGGAAGGTTTTTATCAAGCGCCATCCAGGTTACCCCGTATATAAATCCCATGAGAAATAGAATCAGGCTGATCGGCGTGAATATCCGCATCGGATCGAACATGACGATCAGCTTGACGATCAGGAGAAATGTCTGATACCCATCGCGAAGGAAGGATACCGTGCTGTTGCCGCCTTTTCGTTCCTGTATTTCAATGGGCGCAAACTTGACCCGCTTTGCCGGATCCTTTAAAAAGGCAAGCGTGGAGGTCGTCGAAAGAGAGAAGGTATCGGGAAACAGGTATTCGTATTCCAGGAAATCACGACGTCGGAAGATTCTCAATCCGCTGTTGACATCCGGAATTTTCCTCCCGGCAAGGACGTTGCAGAATCCGAAAAGAATTCCTTTGAGAAAGAGGCGTCGTTTTTTTTGTTTCCCGGTCGTTCGCGCTCCAATGATCATATCCTCCTCTTCCCACGCATCGATAAGGCTCTGCAATTGCCCGGGATCATGCTGACCATCGGCGTCATACGTGGCTGCATATTCCGTATGAGCCGCGCGAACGCCTGTTTTGATCGATGCGCCGTATCCCGCGTTTCTGGAATGCCGGATCACCTTGTCCGCCCCGGCGTTCCGCGCGGTTTCTGCGGTTTTGTCTTTTGAACCGTCATCTACCACAATAACGGGGCTTTCAGGGAAGGCTTCCTTGAGTTTCCGGATCACTTCTCCGATGGTCGCTCCCTCGTTAAAAGCCGGTATGATAATGGATATATCTCTTTTATCGATCATATCACCCATCATGAATAGAAGTTACTTACGCATACTAACGCATCTCCCTGTTTGTCAAGATCATTAACCGCCATAA
>JAFGFK010000316.1 GCA_016931135.1 Candidatus Sumerlaeota bacterium
GCGGGGAGCGGGATTTTTCTTGAGGATGTGAATTCGGGAATGGTGAAGGATAATGACGTTTCCGGGTGTGGGAGCGCGGGCATGGAACTGACAAGGTGCTCGGGGCTTCTGGTGACGTCGAACATCCTGAGCAAAAACAGGGTGGGGCTCAGGATCACGCCGAGGCGGGAGGGGGCGCCGATCATAATTAAAGACAATCTCTTTTTGAATAATGAATCTTATGGAATAGAGGTATTGGGCAGGGAACCGGAAATATCCGGGAGTATCAAGATCGGCGAGAACGCCTTTTCGGGAAATGGAGGGGAAAGTATTTACCGGACGCCTTAAGATATTGCGAAGGGCAAGGATTAAGGTTACTTTCAATAACAATTTATAGTCCGATGACGCTTAATTAAATTCAATACATGAGAAAAAAAGAATCCTATAAGAAACCATGTGATTAGATTCACGACTATCATTAATACAATGACATTGAAATCTATAAAGTCCCACAACAGACTATCGGCAGGCCGTGTAGAGGGAAGTTTGAGAGCATCTATCAGGAGCCATCCCACTATTTGAGTCCCTCGAAACAAGATGTACAGAAATTGGACTATAATAGATGTTCTGCCAAGAGATTCTTCCCAAACAGCACCCCAAAAGCCTATTCCCCATGAAACAGTATTAATGAATATGGAAAAAATGAGTGAATGCAGTATTGTTTTCTCGAATTTCATGTTCAAAATGCCAATTCCATCACTTGATGGATTTCTTAATCTTAGACCCCAAAAGGAACCCAAAACGCAATAAAGCGTAAGATTGACCCCCTATTGGGTACCACCAGGGGTGGGGCGGGTGAAAACACGCCAATTGTACGCGCCGTCTTCCACCCTTCCATAAGATGTGTTCGGCTGCTGGGGACCATAGATCACCAGATCGATCCTGCGAGCGCCCTGGGGCGTTTTTTCGAACAATCCCACCATCTCCCCGTTCCGCGATAACTTGAAATTGAGATGAAAAGGTCCCTGGGTCACATCGGCATCCGCCCAGAATATAACATATCCCTTTGCTGGAACCATGATTCCATCAGCAATACGGTGGCGTCCCGGATTCGCCCTGTCGTCCGTGAGATACATACCGCCCAGGGAAACCGGTTCGGTTCCATAATTGTATATCTCGATCCAGTCGTCGAAGTCTCCGGCGGAATCCTGGATTATGGAACTGTTTCCCGCGCAGATTTCATTGATCACCAGTGTAGGAAGAGGCGTCTCTTCTTCCGGAAGCGCGGAAGGGGGAGAAATCCTTACCGGCGACATCTCAAGCGTTGGCGTGGTATAGGGCTGAATCTGATCCAGGGTCGCTTTTCTCCTGATGCGGATGAACGGTTTCAAGCCATGCGAGATGATTCCTCCATCCGCCTCCTCGAAGGAACGATTGAAACTGTCCATGTCCCATTCGAAGCCGGCAAAGGGGGGGGCGTCTTCGGCGGCTGCGGCGATTTTATCTTTCCACCCGTTGATCCGGAATTTCAATTTTTCGGGGCAATAAACATGATTTGCGAATGAGCTCAAAAGGAAGGAATAAAGATTCTTGTATTTCTTTTGCGCCAGGATGCGTTCGGAAAGGGGGCGGGGCTGGTTGGGACGCTGGAATTCATAGACGTTTGCCATAGCCCAATCCCTTCCTACGGTATCAATTCCAAACGCCTGGTTGTAATCATAAGGGATGAATTCGAATTTCCCGGTATCGGTATTGTGATACAGATAATAATTGCTTCCATTCCAGAGGTAGTCATCCCAGGAGCCGCAATGAATACTGACGACCATCCATTTGAGGAAGCCTTCTACGTTGAACGCCTTTTCGATTTCAGGCGCAAAAATGTGATCAGGCGTATTGTTCAGGATATCGATGAACCTGGCAAGATCGGAGTAGTTGCGATGGAAATCGTTATTCATGAGTTCATAGGTTGTGCCGGAACCGCAAAGATCGTATCGTCCGTTTTCCATAAAGGTAAGGTCCGCCGGTTCGCTGACAAAGGTGCACTTGAAAAGATTGCCGTTTTTATTTCCGAAGCGCGTTTTTACAAACGTGGTATCCACATGTTCCACATTCAGGTAAAAGCCGTAATATTCATCATTCATGAAAAGTTTCACGAGGTTGGCGCGGGGTGCGGGAACGCGGAATTCCCTGAAGAGTTCCCAGCAGAGTTTGGTTCTGACAAGGGTAGGATCGCTGGATTCGGCGTTGAGGTTGAATTTCTTGACTCCTCGAAAATGTCTTCCCTGCGCGTATTCGTTAAAGCTGATTTTGAAGGATTTCTTTTCCCCATAACGGGACACTTTTCCCCTGAGGCGAAGCCCCACGCTGGAAATGGCATCGTCAACCAGATGATTGGTGAAGCGCAAAACAGCCGGGTAGCAGATATCGCTCATCTCATTCCCTGGGTACATGATTTCTTCGAGATATGCGGGATCAACGGAGATTTTGATTTGCGGGATAGTGGAGTCGTCAAAGATAATCTGAGATGCCTGATAATTGGGATCGCCCATGGGATCGTAAGCGCTGCAGATGGATAATGTTATTCCCAGGAGGATCGGCAGGAAAAAGAAGCCAAGCCCCCCCTGATTCACGGGGAAGATTGCATTTTTTCCGGTATTGATTTTGAGTATGTTTTTTTTCACCACAAACCTTTACTCTTTATTGCCAAGAGATTTTTCCAAATCCGAAGTTGAATCAAGCCATACCGAATTGCCGGAGCCTCCGTAAGCGCCCATATCGCACCGCGATTCCCCGCTTCCCGGCGGCGTTTTTGCGTCATTATATTCCTTTGCAGGATTTCCCGCATCGATGCAGGGGGAATTACTTTCGAAATTCCCGGAAAGGGTTTTCAGGTTATAATCGCCTTTCTGGTATTGGGACTTTCCGGGATTTCCCAGCCATGATCCTTCTGATACAAAGAGAGGATCAGCCTTCCTGTTTCCCTTTCCAGCGAATCCGCTTTCCACATTGCTGTATTCGATGGAAAGCGTGGATTGATTAAGGGAAAACATTCTGCCGGGATTGTTCCAGATGATGGAATTTTCAACAGACGATTTGGCGCGCAGGAGATAGAATGCCGATCCGTCCTTTTCCGCCCTGTTTCCATAAAGGACGCAGTTCTGGAAAACAGGGGAAGCGTCGTTCAGGCAATAGAAGGCGCCCCCATTGAAAGACGCCATGTTCAGGATGAAGAGACAATTGGCAAAACGGGGTGCGGATCGATCGCAGAAAAGAACTCCTCCGTTCTGCGCTGCGACATTGCCTGTGAAGTCGCAGCCCTTAAAAACAGGATTCGCTTCAAGGCAATATACGGCAGCGGCGTTTCCCCCTGTCGTATTGTTTTCGATCCGGCATCTTTGAAAGGAAGGCTGGGATTTGTAATCGCAATAAATCCCTGCGCCTCCGGTTCCCGGAAAACTCTCCGGAATACGATTATGGGAAATCATGCAATCCCTTATTGCGGGATTCGAAAAGGAACCGCAAAAAATTCCGGCGCCGTTGAAATTCATGGCGCCCGCCAGATTATCCGTAATGCAGCATTTTTCGATCAGGGGGCTTTGGTGGGAACCAATATGAAGCCCGCTCGAACGTGAACCGGTGACTGTTGCATGTTTCAGGCTGCAACCTGAGCGCAAACCCCGGAGCGAACCCGCCAGGATGGTTTCATTCATTCCCTCTCCTTGGATACTCACATACTTCAGGAACCGGCAATCGGAGAGATCATATTTTCCCCGAGCCAGATGAAAGGTAACGGATGAACAGCCTTTTGATTTATCCGAGACGTTTCCGCATCCCATGCAGGTTCCATTTTCTCCCGATGTCAAACAGGGTGAATCTTTTCCCAGGGCGCTGTCATACAGGGCAAGGGTGTTTTTTACATCCACAAAGGGATGATCGTTTGTTCCCTCAAGGGGAGTGGTGGTAGAGGCGTCGATAAAAACGATCTTCCATTTTCCCCATCCGACAAAACCAGGATCGGACGAAATATTCCCGACGCCCCGCCATCCGCCCTGAACGCAGGAGTAACGGACTATCGGAGGTTCATGGTCGTACTGAATCTGCGCTCCGTCATTATCCCACACAATGCAATGGGAAAGAGCGGGTCCGTTCCGGCGGCAAGCCACTGCGCCGCCGGATGCGGCGTTGTTGGAAATGAGATTGCAATGATTCATGCGGGGCGTGGAATCAAAACAGAATATTCCGCCACCGTCTTTTCGCGCCTCGTTTCCTTCGATAACGCAATTTTCAAAAAAAGGTTGGGCGCGATAGCAATAAACGCCCGCGCCGGATGACGCAATGTTGTAACGGATTTCACAATTTTGAAAGGAGCATTCTGAACCTGTGAAGAGATATACGCCCCCTCCGTACCAGGAGTTGTTCGAGGCAAACAGGCATTGATCGAAAGCGGCGCCGGAACTCTTATTATAGATTCCGGAGCCGAATGCGGCGTGGTTGGAAAGAAAGCGGCATTTCTGGAATCCGGGTGAGGATTGCGCTTCGCACCATCCGCCGCCTCCCATATGGGAGGCGTTTGTCCGGATAAGGCAATTCTGAAAAAGAGGGGCGGATTTTTTATCGCAGTAAAAGCCTCCCCCATCGTGAGAGGTCATGTTATCCTCGATTATGCATTCGATAAAGCAAACCTTACTGAACGGCGCAATATAGACGCCCCCCGCTTCAGAACCGGATAGATTTTTTCGAAAAATGCAGTTATGGAAAGTTCCGCTGGTTTCTTCATCGCAATATAATCCTCCTCCTCGCTTTTTCGAAAAGTTCGACTGGATCAGGCAATTATCGAACCGGGCGCTGGAACCGTTCCCGAGAAAGACGCCGCCCGAGTATTCGCTGGATTTGTTATCTGTTATGACGCAATGATCGACATGGGGACTCTCGTTTTCCGGGATGATAATGGCTGTAGATGGAGAGTTTTGGATTCGGAGATTTTTCAAAAAGCAGCCGGAGCGGAGCCCGCGAACGCCGCCTTTCAGAATGGTTTTATCCGTTCCCGCTCCCTCGAGGCTTACGTTCCAATCGAAAGCGGATTTAGACGTATCGTACTCTCCCGGAGCGAGATGAAAGGTGATGAATTTGTTTCCTTTCCAGGAATGCGCTTCATGATCCGCACCCATATTTGCGCCATTTTCCGCTGATTTGAGGCACGGGGATTTATCGGAAAGATAAAAATTAAAGGACTCCAGCGCCTGCCCGATAGTAGAGTAGGGTTTCTCTTTCGATCCGTCGCCGTTGCCGGTATGACGGCTGTCAATATAGATATTTGTCCGGGAGCTCCAACCGATAAATTGAGGATCGGAAGAGATATTGCCCATACCCGGAAAGCCTTCATCGATACAGGAGAATCGGACCTCCGGAGGAATTTTGGAGTAAGCGATGGATCCGCCGGAGTTTTTCCAGAAGATGGAATTTCTGATAACAGCGCCCGCGCCATGAACAAGGACGCCTCCCCCTTTGAAGGCGCTGTTTCCGCTGAATGTGCAACCGGAAAGGTCCGCTTCTTCCCTGGAATAAACTCCCGCGCCATAAGATGCGGCGTTCTGAATGATAAAACATTTTTCGAAAGTCGATTTCTGATAACAGTAAGCGCCTCCTCCGAACGAGGCGTGATTGGAGGTTATCATGCAATGAACGAACCGGGTTTTCCCGAGGGAATAAACGCCTCCGCCTTTGGAATCATCGCCTGTGGCGGAATTATTTTTAATCGTACAGGCGTGAAGGATTGATCCAAGCGTTCCGCCGCAGAATATCCCGCCGCCCCAGGCGGCAAAGTTCTGGGTAATAAAGCAGTTTTCGATATGGGGCTGGGAAGCGGGGCACGAATAGACGCCGCCGCCGTAATTCTTCGCCTTGTTCCAGATGATCATGCAGTTGGAGATCGAGCAGGAATCCCCCAGCTGGACGCATAGAATTCCGGCGCCGTTTGCGTCGGGCCCCTCGCCCAAAGCCTCGCCTCCGGTGATGACAAAACCATCGACCAGGGCGTTCGAGATGGAATCCATGACAAGGACGTGATGGATCGGCTTATCGCTTGCGGCGCGCCTGGGATCGATGATCGTTTTATTATCATTCAGATTGCGTTCGGACAGGCTGCGTTCATTGCCGGCGAATCCCCCATAGAGATACACGTTCGATTTCATGATGAGAGATTCGCAATAGGTTCCCCGTTTTACCCAGACTTTGGTTGTAACGCCTCCCAGGTGCGCGGCGTTGATTGCCGGTTGAATGGTTTTTCGCGCCTGATCCCAGCTGAGCCCGCTTTTGAGGTCATTCCCATTTTCGCCATCCACATAGATGATGAATTCCGAAGCGGCAAACATTCCCAAAGGATGTATTGTCAGAAACAAAATAATGAAGTACTTGAAAAGTTTCATAAAGAAAGCCCCTGGAGGCAATCAAGTCATCAGCCAGGCGAGAGCGTGATGAAATCAGAAATAGCGCTGGAGAAACGCCTTGCTTTGAGGAACCCCCTGTGAAGATGGAAGCAATCCTTCATATTCCAGGGAAATCATGGCTTCATAACGATTTTTCTTCAACAATTCAAGAAGGGGTCCGATGCCCACAACTCCGGCGCCGAGGTTGCATCCGGAGAACCGTTTTTTCGATAGGGCTTCATAATACTGAGTTTCTCCGTTGGGGGTTGGGACAAAATCCTTGCAATGAACATGTTTGATCCAGGGCAGGATTCCCTTCACGCAATCCAGCGGAGTCTCATCTACAAGGAGGAAATTGCCGAAATCGGCGGTTGCCCCGAAATTGGGGGAATCCACGGATTCAATGATCTGCTTCACCTGTTTCCAGGATCCGCTCAGGGTTCCGTGATTTTCCATTGCCATGACCACGCCTTTTTCTTCGGCAAGCTCTTTACAGGCGCGAAAACCATCCACAATCCAGGGAAGGGCTTTCTGATAAGTCACATCCTGCTTGGGCGAGCCGCCGAAAACGCGCATAATCGGCGCGCCCAGAAGACTTGCCGTTTCGATTCCCCGCTGTACATACTTTGCCTGTTCCGCCCGCTTATCCGCCTCGGGAAGGGCAAAATCGTTTCCGATGGAATAACATCCGATTTGGAGTCCGCTTTCCCCTGCAATGTCTTTGGCTTTCTGGATCTCGTCCTCTTTTTCCTTCCAGAAACAATCCAGAAGCTCGACGCCTTGATATCCCTCGTTTGAAGCGTACAGGATAAAATCCTGAAAGCTCATTTTCCCGGCAAACGCCTCTTTATGAAAACTCCACATACTGATTCCAAGAAACATGTTTTCAATCCTTTCTGTTTTAACGAGTTACATATCATCCATCGATCATAGGGGCGTGTGGGGAAAAAGCAAGACAATTTGTGATGTCGAAAAAAGTTGCGCTTTTCAAGAGCCGTGATCAAGAATCTTATTCAGGAGTGATTGAGAAATGATGGAAGCCGTATTTCTTTCGGTTATCATATTCATCCTGCTGCTCCTGGGAATCATGGAGTGGCTTTACTGCCGATCGCAGAAGGTTGCGGGATGGGAGGCGGTCTATTACTCGAAACGCCTCAAGAGGCGTCTTTTAGGACTCGGTCTTCTGCTTGTCATTGTGATCACATTTTTCTACAATGACGCCGTTCATCTTTTCATGCACGGGATTTACTGGAATCTGGCTTATATTCTATCCTCCCTTGCCCTTGTCTTCATCGTGTTTCTTCTTCTGGCGAAGGATATCATGGAAACCGCCCGTTATGCGATGAGAAAACACGCCGAGATCACGGTAAGTTCCTTAAAACAGTTCAAGAAAAGAACGCCTCAGGAAAAACCCGAAGAGGAGAAAGATGCCGTACACAAAGACTCCTGAAATTTCCGTTCGCGCCAAAACGCTTATCCTTTGCGTCGCTTCTTTTCTGCTCACCAGCTTCGTCTTGACGTTCATTGCCGTCATGCTGGTGAATCACTGGAAACAACGTTTGATAAAAAGCGCTTACGCCCTTGCGGAGGAACATGCCAGAAATGCGGTGAACGATCTTTCCCGCATCATCGAGAAAGACCTGGAAAATCAGGTGGAGAAACTGAAGGAGAATCCCCGGGCGCATTCCTCGATTCATCTTCTTTTAAAACAAAACGAGAACATCGTGATGGCAGCGTTTGTGGATGAACGGGGAACGATCCTGGTGGAGCACTACCAAGGGGAAGAAACCAGCGGCACGGCGGTATTGTATCCCGGAGCCCGGCATACAACAACCCTTCCCTCGACGCCCTCGCATCCTGATCTGAAAATCGCGCTTACAAATACTTCCGATAGAATCCAGGAGATGAAGATTCCCCTGATGAAGGGGGAAAAACTTCTGGGACAGCTCCAGTTCCAGGTATCCGAGAATTCCATTCTAAAAAACATGTCATATTTCAGCGTTCTCATCACCAGGAGTTTGTATATCCTTCTCGTATCTCTTTTTCTTCTTCTTGTTTTTTCCTATTTATTTCTATGGCGCATATTTTCCCATCAAATAATCCTTATCCAGGAGCGGGACAGGCTGGACAAGATGTCTTCCATAGGAAATCTGGCATCGGGACTGGCGCATGAAATCCGCAACCCCCTGAACGCCATGAACGTAAACCTGGATGTCATCCGGGAGGAACTGGAAGATCCCCGTGAGGATTCCCACAAGAAAGTTCAGGAGATTCTGACGAATTTGAGCGGGGAGATCGATCGTCTCAACCGTACCCTGACGCATTTCATGAATTTTGCGCTTCCCGGGAGAATGGAGAAACAGCGGCTCGATCTGGTCAAGATCGTGAAGGAAACCATCGAATTCTTTTCTGCGGAATTCGATCGCGAACAGATATCCACAAGAATCAACCTTCCCCCGGAATGCCCGATTCTGGCAGACCCGGCTTCGTTGAAACAGCTTCTCCTGAACCTGATTTTGAACGCCGCGCAAGCCATGAAACAAAGCGCCGGGAAGAGGCTGGAAATCAACTTGACATCGGATGGAAGGCATTGTCATTTGACGATTCGGGACACGGGTCCCGGATTTGGAACGGTCGATCCGGAAAAATGCTTTGAGGCGTTCTATACAACGAAACAAGGGGGATCGGGACTCGGCCTTCCGATAGCGCGCCAGATGACTTATGCCCATGACGGCAAATTATGGGCGGAGAATGCGGGAGCCGAAGGCGGGGCGATTCTGCATCTTGTACTTCCACAGGAAACAACGCATTGACAGCGGATTTCCATCACGGAGAATCAGGGATTTCGGATAGAGGTAGAAATATCGTGAAGGTGGTAAGGGAATCGGGGAGGCTTTCCACGGAGACTGAGCCTTTATGCGCCTCGATAATGTTTTTCAGAACATAAAGCCCCAATCCGCTTCCCTCGATGCCCTTGATGTTCTGGGTGCGTTTGTACCTGTCAAAAATGCCCATCAGTTCATTCCGTGGAATGCCGGGCCCCGAGTTGATGACCACAATCTTCAGTGATTGCGCATGAAGGGGGGATTCGGCGGCGGAAGCGACTCCCGTTCTGACCTTGATGATCCCTTCATCCGGCGTGTATTTCACGGCGTTGTTCAGGACGTTTCCCAGGGCGCGGAAAAGAAGATTCTCATCGCCGGTAACAAGAGGCGGATTCTCGCGAAGACTCTTTTCAAGATGGATGCCCCTGTTTTCAATGGAAAGTTCCACGATGGAGAGAAGATCATCGAGGAGGAAATTAATATTCACCCCGCATTCCGACACGGTCAGACGTCCCGAGTTGATATTGCACGAAGTAAGAAAGTTGTCGAGAAGAGAGAGGAGTTTCTGGCTGTTCAGGTAAATGGAGTTGGCGTATTCCCGAGCCTTGGGATTCATCTGCCCGGTTTCGTGATCATATAATAAATTGGAAAATCCGATGATGGAGGTAAGGGGGAGCTTGATATCATGGGTGATCATGGAGATCATTTCCTCGCGAAGCGTGTCCGCCTCGATCTTGACGAAAGCCCTTTCCACGGTTGATCTCAAAGAATCGAAATCAAAGGGCTTGGTGATGTAATCGAACGCCTTGAAATGGAGGGCTTCGATTGCGGATTCGGTAGATGCGTGAGCCGTGATGACAATGATCTGGGTGGCTGGGGTGTGATCATTGATATAACCCATGACATCGAAGCCGTCCATATCCGCCATGCGAATATCCGTGATGACGACATGATATTTTTCCTTTTTGAGTTTATCAATCGCCTCGGAACCCGAATACGCGGCATCGACGGTATAATCATAATTGGAAAGGAGTTCCTGGAGGCTGTCCGCCATGCGTTTTTCATCATCGACGACCAGGATTTTCTTTTCTTCCATAAGCGTCCCTCGTTTGCCCGAAAAAATTTTTGAGGGCGTCAAACATAACATAATCTATATATTGAACTATATCCGCCTTATGAGCGGAAGTCCATAAAAAAATATTGAGAAAGATTTTCAGCAATATTTTTTGATCTTATATATCAGGCGCCTCGAACGCTGAAATTTCCGTGAGGGGGAATCTTTCGATCTCCCCGGGAGTAATGGGAATAATGAGAAGAATGGGAATAAATTAATGGAAAGAGCAAAACCATTTCGTGTTCGCGCTCCTCGGGAATACGGGACTATTTTTCCATCACACGAAGGATTGCCCCTTCGCCGAGTTTTAATCCCAACCGAAACATCGAGCCTTCGTTTTCTTTATCCAGCATCACCTTCTCTCCTGTAAGAAAGTTCTGCAAGGATTCATGTCTTTTTGAGGATGATCCCTTGATCATGCCCTTGAACTCGGCGGATTTTATGACATCGAGATTCGATATGAAAATGAAGGACTCCCCTTCCGGATTTTTAAATGTCTGCGCATCAAAATTCCCCTCAAAGGAAACGATGTTCTCAACCGGTTTGAGCGTGAGGAGAAGGGGGGAAAGTTTTTTGAGTTCCGCTGCGATATCCGCAGCCTCCTTGTAAAGGGGGTGGGGTTTTAAATGAATATCCACGAGCCCGAGCAATTTTTCCTCCTGGGTATAGGAATTGTGGAGGAAATAAAAAATGCCTTTGGCGTTATGAGCGAGCGAGAGATAAACCATCAGGCGAAGTTCCTCGGGCGTGGGATAACGAAGCCCGCCTTCCCTGTCCATGGCGCATGTCTGCGCTACCATCCAGTAGGGGATGTCCACCGCGCGCTTTTTCAAATTTTCCAGGAGGGATATGAAGTTCCTGAAATCATACTCCCCGGGTTTCATGCCATGGCGAAGGGGATAGCGGTCGAATACCATCATCTGGGTTCCCATGCGGCTGGTGCGGTGGAGTTCATCCTCGCGGCACAGGCAGCTGAAGGAGGGGCGTGCGGGGTCGATGTCCTCGAGGATGCGGTTTATCCTGTGAAAGTTGGGGAACAATTCGGCGGAAGGTTCATCGAGAATCTGGTAGCAGAAAAGCGAGGGGTGGGATTTCAGCGGCTCGATAATTTTTTTGCAGTAATCATAAAGGAGCGTTTCATCTTTTTCCATTTGCGGATTTCTGGCGCTGAATTTTCCGCCGAAGTCAACATAGGCGAATTCGACTATTTCCAGAACGATTTTGACGCCGGTTTTATCCGCTGCGGAAAGGAGAATCTCTCTATAATCCGGAGGCGTATTGGGGATCACGATCAGGTCGATGTTGTGATTTTTGATATCGGTGAAATTTTCCTCGTAATATTTTTTCGCCTCGTTTTTATCGAGGGGCGCATTGTGAAATCCCTTGCTGCAGTTTATGCCTTCAACTCTTCCGTCGAACCAGACGCCGATAGGAAAGACATCCTTCATGATATTCGGCGCCTTCTTCAGGAATCTTTGATTTTTCACCTGGAACTCCTCCTTGAACTCCAAAGAGATTTTATCGCGGGAAATCCGCGCCGCGCAGATATAAACCCCCTGGGGCGCCTGTTCTCCCTTATCATTCACGCCATCCCAGGAAAACAGCTGGTTTTTGTCGCTCCTTCCCTTCATGGAGGCCAGGGTTTTGTTCCTCCGATCCATGATATCGATCTGAACATCGAGTTCGGCGCCTGAAAAATTATTCAGAAGGATTTCAAGGGAATCGTTAAAACCGTCATTATTGGGGGAAATGGCATCCGGCGTAACATCGAGAGATATGACGCTGCCAAAATCACCGGGCATTTTTCCCCAGGGTGGATCGGGCGGCGTTCCCACTATCAGGGAATGAATCCAGGATTTGTCGTTGAAATCCGGATTCATCCAGCCGGTTTCCTCCTTTTGAGAACAAAGCCAGGAATCATCCGAAGAAACATTCATGGTTTCACCAGTTTTTGTGAGAAAAGCGATGGAACAGAGAAGTCCGGCGGGACCTCCCTGGTTTTGGGCTTTTACCGCCAGGCAGTTTTTTCCCGGAAAAAGAAGGGGGAGAATATTATAAGAATCAACCGTTGACCATTGGGCGCCTTTTCCGATCGGTTTTCCATTCAGATACAAGGCATATTCATTATCTACGGAAATGGAAACGCCGGAGGCAAAGAGATTATGGGGGATGGAAAACGACTTGCGAAAAAATACCGGGGCATTGGGGGCATTTACCTGCGGGATTCCCTCCGGAAACCAGATCCAGCGGGGCGAATGTTTCCGATCCTTGTTTTGCGCGAACAGAACGCAGGTATTCAGAATTGCCAGAAATAAGATCACCATTATATGTTTCCGATTTTTCATCAATACTTACCCCGGGGAAAACATCTTCAAAATAAAATATATCCGATTCGATGAGATGAGGATAAAGAAGGGAGAAAGGAAGAAAGTCAACATAAAAATCCCCTCCTGAAAAGTATAACCATTGGGGGAGCCCAATCGAGTCAGACCCTTTAATAATGGTAAATTTTTCCTAAGGATGATGGCGTCTCTTTAAATGTTTCATTTTAAAAATCGGCTGACAATATTATAATGTACGCCTTTTTTCATGCTGAAAAAGCTGGAAAATCACAGATAATATATGCACACTCCCTTTTTTAAATGTGCGGAGAAAAATTTGTGAGAAGCGTTATTATTCGAAAACTTGTTCTTCAGATTGTATTCGGAATCTCGCTGATCCTTCTGATTTTCGGGGCGTCGCGGTTGGTTCTGCTGCTTAATTTCGGGAACGCCTCTCTAGATGATTACGCGCGCGATCTGTTACGCATGTTCTGGCTTGGCGCGCGCTTCGACCTGCGTATCGCGACCATATCCCTCGCGCCCTTCCTGGTTATGGGCTTCATCTTATTACGCTGGAAGTCGCTTGCCCTCTCCTACATAGGGAAAATACATTGTTTTACCGCATTGATAGGTTTGATTTTCTTTGCAGCGTCCGTATGCAATTATTATTACTACGCCACCTTCGGGAATCATTTCGATATCTTCATTTTTGGTTTTATCGAGGAGGATACGAAATCAGTCCTTCATAATATTATTTATGACTACCCCATATTTTTATTTCTTATCGGAACGATTCTGGCGGGCTTGATTTTCGTATTCGTCATGAGGCTACTTTGGAAGGCGATGGATAAACGTTCGTGGAAACCGTGGTCGAATATGAAAACCGCCATCTTTACGGTCGTTTTTGTTACCTGTTACGCCATAGCTACCCGCGGTTCTCTCGGCAAATTTCCCCTGCGAAAAGACAATGCGCAGGTTTCCAGTTTGAAACTTCTCAATATGGCAACGCCCAACGCCATAACCGCGCTGCAATGGGCGATATCGGATCATAAAAAGGAAAAGCGGTATCCTGTTGCGGATGATGAGGAAGGGGAAAAACTTTTTTCCCGGTTCCTGGGGCGCGACATATCGAAAAACGAGGTTTCCCTTCAGCATTTCATGGATCGAACGCCTGAAAATCCATTCCTCGATGAGCGTCCCCCCCATGTCATTTTTGTTGTCATGGAATCCCTCAGCGCTCATCTTTTAAGCTATGACGCGCCTCCAGAAAGGGATTTTCTGGGGGCGTGGCGAACCTTCTGGGAAAAAGATTTCACCTTCATGCGCTTTCTGCCGGATGGAAACGGCACCATGGAATCGCTGGCAATGCTTCTTGTTGCGAGCCCGGTTCAAAGCGTCACCCAGTCGCGCGCGCAACGCACGCCCTTTGAAAGCAACTTGGTGATACCTTATAAGCGGAAGGGATACCGCACCGTGTTTGTCTATTCGGGAAACGGCTCCTGGCGCAATATCTGCCCATTTCTCACAGGCTTGGGTTTCGATGAAGTCGTCGAACAGAACGATCTGGTCGATCGTTATCCCGGAGCGAGGCTGATGGCGTGGGGAACTTTCGATGAATACAGTTTCCGTTATGCCCAAGAGCGTTTGGATGAAGCGGATAAAAAGGGCGAAAAGTTGTTCATCCTGATCCTGACAATTACAAATCACTCGCCATACGAGGTTCCGGAGACATGGCAGCAACCTCCCCATGAGCTGAATGATGCGATCCGGCAACGCCTTTCGGAAACGCCCTATGATATCGACGCCCTGATCGCCTCTTTCCAGTATGCGAATGACGCCCTGGGGCGCATGATACAGGGGATCGACGAAAAACCTTATGGAAAACATACCCTCATTGCCGTAACCGGCGATCACAACATGCGCGCCCTGGGCTATCCAGATCCAAAGGAATCCGCGCTACGATATTCCGTTCCTTTTTATCTTCATGCGCCTCCTGAATATCAGAAACGGATTCCGGGCATTGTCTATGATCCCAGGCGCGTCGGCGGGCACAAGGACATTATGCCGACCCTGTATTGCCTGAGCCTTTCCGATACGCCTTATTACCGAAGGGGGGTCAATCTGCTGGCGGAAAACGTCGATTCCCCCTGGTATTTTGGGTATAATGAAGAAATCGCGCTTACCGGGGAGGGCGCCTATCAACTCACCGGAAATCCCGCATTTTATCCCTGGCAGGATGATGAATCGCTCATGGTTTCAACTGGTATAAATCTGGATGAAAAACATCAGGCGACGCTGGATCGAATTTTATCTTACAAATCCCTCATGCGCTGGCAGCTGAACCGCCAGGTAAATCGTCAACCCTGAATCATGGATTTTTCTTGCGCATTGTTTCTGAACGTTCTTATGATCTCCCATGTTTCTGGCGTTCGTATCGACCTTAACTTTCGAATGCCCTGTTTGTGAACTGAATGAGTCATCAGGAGAGATGGAAAGGCTTCCGGTTTTTCGCTTTCTTCCCTGATAAAACAAGGATGTTTACCATGGCGGATGTGGAAAGGCAGAAGGAAGAAATATCTTCGACGGAAAAACAATCTGGCGGCGACTCTTCAGCCTCGGAGAAAATCTGGAGCGCCGGATCGTTGCGCTATACCTTTGCAGGGTTGGTCATCCTCTTTATCTGGCTGCTGTGGGGAGTGTTTACCTCTTCTCTCAAGGATCGCACGATTCCCACCACGCTTCAACTGCTTCTCAAGAAGTTCAAGGCGTCCGATCTTGTGGCGGGAATCATGATGGGCTCCCTTCCGCAGATCATTTCCATCTTTATCTCGCCGATCATCAGTTACAAGAGCGATCGTCATCGGGGGCGGTGGGGGAGACGCATTCCCTTCCTGCTCATCCCCGCGCCCTTTGCGTTTCTCTCCCTGGTTGGTCTCGCTTACAGCCCGCGCATCGGATTGTGGCTGCATCGAGCCCTGGGCGCCCGCTCTCCGGGGGAGTCTTCCTCCATTATCATCTGCCTGGGAACATTCTGGGTTTTATTACATCTATGTTCCGTTGTTTCCGGTTCTGTCCTTACCGGTTTTTTCAATGATGTGGTTCCGAGAAAATTCCTCGGGCGATTTTTCGCTCTTTTCCGCGTTTTCAGCCTTACCGCCGGCATGGTTTATACCTGGTTTCTGATGGAAGACATCGAGGAACAATATGCCATTATTTTCATCATTCTGGGCGCGCTGTATTTAATCGGCGTTGGAACGATGTGTTTTTTCGTAAGGGAAGGCGAGTATCCCCCGCCGCCCCCTGAGAAAACCGCAAAAGGCGGAGTCCTGGGAAGGTTTGCCAACGCCGTCAAAATCTACTTCCGCGACTGCTTTTCCAATCTCTATTACCTCCGCTATTTTCTGAGCGTTGCCCTCATCTGCATCGCCTTTCAACCCATCCTTCTCTTCTATGTCTTCTACGCCAAGGATCTCGGGATGAGCACGGCGCTCATGGGAAAATATTTTACAGCCCAATTTCTCCTTTCCCTTCTCCAGGCGTACCCCCTGGGATGGCTGGCGGATAGATTCCATCCGATTCGCGTCACCATTGCCGTGCTTGCGTTGTACGGATTCATCACGCTTCTGAGTTTCTTCCTCATGGACAGCAGGGTGTTGGCTTTCTTGAACGTGGAGGGGCTTCTCATGGTAGGCGTCATTCAGGTGTTTTGCGGTACGATCGCCGGCAGCTGGAGTACAGCCACCGCGTCCCTTTCCCCCATGCTTCTTCCCAAGATGAAGTTTGCGACCTTTGCCAGCGCCATGGGAATCTGCGCTTCAGTTGGCGTCATGTGCGCCAGCGTTGCCGCCGGGCGATACTTCGATCTGATCAATCATGATTATCGATACATCTATCTCTGGGCGTTTATTTTCACCATGCTGTCCTTGCTGGCGCTCCTCGCCGTGTATCGCAAGTTCATGGCGCTCGGAGGGCAGAAGGGATACGTTGCTCCGGAATAATGTTTTTCCATGAAATAAAAATCTTATAATGGTTTGATCCCTGATTTTGTAAAATAGTAGTACAAATAAGGAGAAAAAAAATGACGAACACGCTGTTTTCTTCCCATCTCACGCGTATCATGGCAGCTGCCCTGTGCGCCGCATTTGCCGGATTGACATCCGCGCCTGTTCCAGCAGCCTTCACCGATCTTGGCGCGGGTTTCAAGGATCACGGCGTCGCTACCCCCATCAGCAATCACAGGGGATTGGTCGCGACCGTCGATGGCGCAGGGCGCAATGTGGTTCTCCTGTGGCTCATGGATTACCGGGGCGGATACGGGCTCCTCATGATCGATGCGGAAACCGGCAAGGCGGATCAATTCCCCATGCCGTTTCCTCCACCGGGCGAATCTGTCGATTCTCCCTACTCCTCGATTCTATCGAGCAAAAACAAGTTTTACACCCACATCAAAAATCGATTTGTCGAATTTGATCCGGTTAAACGCGCATTCACATTTTGCAGTGAAGAAACAACCCCCTGGTTTGCCATGGGAATGACCGAGGACGATAACGGCGTCATCTGGTCCGTTACTTATCCGCAAAGCGGCGTGGTCTCTTTCAATCCAAAAACCCGGGAATTCCGCGATTATGGGGAGGCCTATCAACAGAACTGGAAGCAGTATCAAAGGTATGTGGCAGCGGATGACGCCGGATGGATATATTTTGCTGTTGGCAATACCGCCAGCCAGATTATTGCGCTCGATCCTGTCACAGGAAAAGCGAAGCCGATGCTTAAGGAAGAAGAGCGTCAAAAAGGCTCCGCTTATGTGTACCGGGATATGGATGGCAAGGTATATGGCCAGGCAAAGGAAAAATCGGAAGGGGATTGGATTGAATTCTATAAAGGCGAGGGAAAGAAGATTGGCGAACACCCCAAGCTGAATCCCAAACCCATTATTACGTATCATCAGGGGCTTTTCCATAAAGATTTTCCCGATGGCAAGCGGATCAAGACATGCGACCTGGTCGAACGCAAACTTGTCGTCGAAAATCCCGGTACAGGAAAAACCCACGAGGTGTCCTTCGACTACACAAGCGAGGGCGCCCATATTATGGGTGTGGCGACCGCATCCGACGGAACGATCTGCGGCGGTACGGCGTTTCCCATGCGATTTTTCCGCTACGATCCCAAAACAGACAGTCTTTTGAACCGTCAGGCGTATGGTCAATGGAACGAGGTCTTATCTCAGGGAGGCTTGTTCTTCGTCGCCGGCTATCCGGGCGGCTATTTGCTCGAGTGGGACCCATCCAAGCCCTGGGTAAATACCGATGAGAAGGATGCCCAATCCAATCCTCTCTTTCTCTTGAAAGTCAGCCCGGAAATCCACCGCCCCTCCTGCCTTCTGGTAACCGCGGATAACAGGACAATTGTGATGGGAGGCACTCCGCAGTATGGTTACACAGGCGGCGGGCTTCTCTTCTGGGATCGCAAGGAGAAAAACCATGCGCTTCTCAAGGATACGGATGTCGTTCCCGATCAATCCACGCGCAGCATGATCAGCCTTCCCGGAGGCAAACTGCTTGCTGGAACAACGACCAATCCGGGAACGGGCGGTGAAAAAAAGGCAAACGAGTCGGAACTCTACATCATGGATATGGAGACAAAGCGCATGGAATGGCATGCGCCGCTTCTGCCGGGCGTTCAGGATTATACGGACATGATCAAAAATTCCGCAGGACTGATTTACGGCTTTGCCGATAGGAAAATTTTCTTTGTGTTCGATCCGAAAACCCGCGCCATTATCCACAAGCATGATATGGAAGGGGAATTCGGAGAAACCCCATCGCAGCAAGGCACGCGCGTGTTTGTCGCCGGACCCGAGGGCGTCATCTATGTCCTGTTTCTGAAGGGGATTGCGCAGATCGATCAGGCTTCTCACAAACTGAATTTCATCGTGAAGTCGCCTGTTCCGATCGAGGTAGGCGGCGATTATCTGGACAGACGCATTTATTTTGCCAAAGGCTCCCATCTATACAGCTGCGACCTCGGAAAAAAGATTGGGGGTCAGACGCCATAATAAAGGTAATAAAGCCTTGACAAACCCCAACCATTTGAAACAGGAAACCAATCATTATGCCGCGCCCTAAAAGAATCAATCTCCCCGATTGCCTGTATCATGTCATCAACCGCACGAATTCCGGCGATATGGCATTCCGCGATTCCCGCGATTACGGGAAGTTCCTTTTTTATCTGAATAAATATGTGAAACTATTTGATTTTCGAATCCACGCCTTTTGCCTGATGCCGGATCATTTTCACCTCCTGATGGAAACGGGTGAGCATGCGGCGCTTTCAGAGTTCATGAGAAGGCTCCTGACGGCGTATACGGTTTTCTTCAACCGCCGCCACAAACGTCACGGACATCTTTTTCAGGGCAGGTTTAAAAGCATTGTCGTGGATAAATCCACTTACTTGCTTGCTTTGTCCCGTTATATTCATCTGAATCCCCTGAAAGCCCGCCTGTGCAAAAAACCCGAAGATTACGCCTATTCCAGCTTGCGATACTTCATCAACGGGGGGGAGCCTCCCTATCTTTTTTCCGAAGAGATTCTTGGTTGGTTCAAGGGACGTCGCGATAAATATTATGAGTTTATCAACGATGGATTGACGGAAGACGTTAAGCCGCTTGTTATGAAGCAACGCTATGTTGCGGGAGATAAATTTATTCAAAGGTTTGAGAAGCGATTGTTATATATGAATAAGGAAGGATGCCGCGCTCAAAGGGCGGCTAAAAAACGAGAAGGAAAAATCAACGAGGAATCGGAAAGAACGGCTGATCTCCTGGCGCAAAGCGTTGCTGCGCATTTCGGAGTTTTACCTCAAATGATAAGAAGCGGACGATCTCTCAGGGGACCTATCGGGAAAGCCAGAACAGTTCTTATCGGACTTTTTCGTGAAAAATTAACTTGGTCCCACAACCAGATAGCCGCGTATCTGGGTTTGGAAGAGAAGAGCGGCATCAGCTATCATATCGGACGTTTGAATAAGGATAAAAAATTATTGGAAGCCTTTCGAGAACTTATAAAATAATGATAATATTTATTTCATTACACTCATTATGGCGTCTGACCCCCATTTCTTCCTCAGGGGAGTATAAATAGAAGGCTCCAGGATTATCCTTCCAACTTTGAACATTATTTCTTGAAGGCGCATAAATCAGTGTCAAATCTTTACTGGTGTTTTTGCCTGTGATCCACCAATATCCCTTTTCCTTGCCAATATCTTTGAAAGGCGCCTCTTTTATCATCTGATCTTCCATATTCAGAAAATCATATCGATCATTGGAACTCAGAAGGAAACATAATGATCCATTGTCCTTCCAGTGGATTTGCGAAAGGGAAACAGGATAATTTTTATCTTTCAAAAGGTAATTTATTTCGCCTTCCCATTTTGTGGGAGGAAGGATAAATTTGATGGGAATCAATAATAAAAGAGTGAACAAAACAAGTATGACAAGATGAATACGCTTGCCTTTCCATATCAGGGATAAAAGTGCGCAGATTGTGATGAGCGAAAAACCGGGTGATAACCAGCGGATGTATTCTGATCTATAAGAAAGAACCAATACAACAGTATTGGTAAGATAAAATATAAAAATAAAAAGAAGAAACCAGCTTATTCCTTTTTGGGATTTATTGTTTATGTATATCGCTTGAAAAATAATTCCTGAAAGGAAAAGAATCCATGATATCAATACAAGGGGAGAAATTCTTTCAACCCTCAATAATCCGGAAAGAGAAATAGAATAAAGAATCAGAATCATTAACCAATACACTGTTAATGCATGTCTAACCCATTTTCTTTCCCTTGGAACCCGAAGGGAAATTCTCTTAAAGAATTCCCTTACACCAGATTCAAGGGCATCGGGGCATAACACATCCAGGGCAAGGGCAGCGCACCTGAAGTTCCTGAGGCGGGGCGAAAGGCTCGCTTTCTTCTCGGAATAAAACAACATAATGCGCCGCGTTCCCCAAAGATGCCCCTTCTCGAATGTTACTCTTTTGATCCGCTCAAATGGAATATTTATTGTTTTTCGAAAAATCCTTCTTATGCGAAGCGTGCCATTGATCTCGATTTTGTTCCATAGATACCGGGCAAGAAATAAGATGGAAATTATGATACCGAAGATTCGGTTTTTAGAGAATAAAGATAAAATTAAATATATTACGAAAGAAAAGCAAATTCTCTCGAAAACAAACCATCCATATCCATGCGTAATCCCGAACTGGCGCGCGATCACGGAAGGCTGGCCGAAAGCGAGCATCGCCTCGGTTTCCGCCTCATCTTCGGTTAAACCTTTTTCCACGCCCTCCCGAACCGCCTCCTCGAGGTGGGCGCGGAATTCCCGCTCCACGCCCTCGCGCTGCGCATCATCCAGATTCATCTTCGCAATGATCTTTTCCAGATACAGATCGAGTTTTTTGCTCATTGTTTTACCCACCCCTCGCCTAAAAAGGTGGAAAAGAGCGATGTCAGAATTTTCCACTCGGTTTTATGGGATTCGATCATCTTGATTCCGGATTTTGTGATTTTGTACGCCTTGCGCTGTTTTCCCGATGGCGCGGTTTCCCAAAAGGACTTGATATGCCCCCGGCGTTCCAAACGGTAGAGCAGCGGATACAGGGTTCCCTCCTTGAGCTTGAGCTCGGAAGCGCCCCTTGATTGGATTTCCCTGCAGATCGCATACCCGTGAAGCGGTTTTTCCCGGAGAACGCCCAGAATCAATACGGGAAGATGCCCTTTCAGTAATTCCCTGTCCATATTTCAATCTCCTCTATTTTTGTCCTTGCTTGACATATTATGTATTAACATATATTGTGTAACATAATATGATGTCAAGAGGAAAAGCGTTTGAATTCCGGAAATTTGTAATCAGGACAGGATTACTCGAGCGCAGATAAAA
>JAFGFK010000317.1 GCA_016931135.1 Candidatus Sumerlaeota bacterium
GTTCTGCATCACGATTTCCTGGCGTCCTGCATGGTCTATATTGCCTATTACTTATGTTTCGGACCCCAGGAGAGAATCCTGAGAAGACCTTCCCGTTTCTTCTACTCGGGACTCATTGCCGGATTCGCGTTTACCACATCGGCATTGTCCCTTCTTTTTTTAGTGCCGTTCATAATCGCCCTGGCATGGGGTAAGGGTTTCAAACTGACGTTTATTTTCATCATTGGATATGTTCTCGGCGTGACGCCGCTTCTTTTTTACGATTGGATCTGTTTTGGTAATCCTTTAATTCTTCCGAACCGCGCATCCAGAGACCTTACTGTAATGCCCTCGCTCTCTCTCGAAGGTTTGCGGGAGAAATTTCACTGGTATTTCATCAGCCCCCGCTTTGCGCTCTGGTCGTTTTGCCCGGCGCTTTATATTGCCGCCCTGGGTCTTCTCTCGCGCGCTGCAAGGAAAAATGCGGACGCCATTATCCTTATAGGAGGAAATGTCCTGCTGGTTATCTGGGTATTGATCATCCCCACCCATGGCGGTGCGGGATTTGGTCCCCGGTATCTTCTTCTTGGAATTCCCCTCGCTTCCGTTGGACTGATCCCCATCATGAAATGGCTTGAAACCCGCAGGCGGATCATGCGGGATACGTGGCGCTACCTGGTCTGGAATGTTCTGGGATTATGTTTTGCTTCGGGTATCACGATCTGTACATCCGGGGCATTGCGTGGCAGCATGTACGGAATGGAACCGCATCCCTTTTTATACCGGCTTATCATCGGATTGGGACTTTCGCAGAGCCCTGAAACGCCCGGCGCCTTCCCGCTTTTTTATCCGATTGTCTTTATCGCCGCCCTGACGTTTTATTTTCTCCCCAGGCACACGGTGCGACTCGTCTTCCCCGAAAGAACATAACCACGAAGGAATATTTCCTGTGGTTTGAAGGCGGGTATATCTATTAGCCACGGGCTTTTTATTTTTAACCAGTAATCTCCACGAATTGCCACGAATTTAAATTTCTCTTATTCGTGTAAATTCGTGAGATTCGTGGTTCCTTATCATGAGTGAGACAATGATCGATCAACCTCTCTTTTTTAACCACAAAATAACGCTGTTTCTTTTTCATTTATAATAGTTCTTGATTGGTCTTTTTGTGGTTTGAAGGAGGATTTAGCGATTAACCACGGGCTTTTTATTTTTAACCACGAATCCCACGAATCTTCACGATTTTTTTTCCTTTTCGTGCAGAATATGTGGTAAATTCGTGGTTACGGTCATTATTTAGGCAAAACGGTTATATTCAAGCCGTCGTTCCATTTCTTTTCCTCCGGGGTGTAGTAGAGATACGCGCGGCTGGAGGGTCCGACCCATTTCCCCGGTACCGCTCCTATGGCGCTGATCACGATTTCGCGTTCGGCGTTGGGTTCCAGATCGCGGAAATAGATCGCCACATCGCGTCCGAGGATTTCATAAAAAGAGAACTTTCCGGCTTTCACGGATTCCTTGAGCTGTTCGTGCCGCGGCTCGAGTCCTCCAGGCATTCCGACGATCACAAGCGTGAAGGGAAGCCCCTCGTCTTTTGTATTTTTTAGTTTTGCCACAACCTCAACCGGTTCTCCTTCCTTCACCTCTTTTTCCGTAACGGAGGTCTCGAGTTCCAGGGGGCAGGTATCGGAATCCGCGGGTTTTTCCGCGTGATATTCCAAGGCGATGGAATAGGGCATGGGGGAACCGCCTCTCATCTCGAGGGCGATTTCGTGAGAGCCGGGTACAAGATGCGCCGCCAGATTATTGAAATCCAGCGCGGTTTGCGTGTCCTTCGTGAAATCGAGCGTGGCGACTTCCTTTCCATCAACCATAAGGGCGACTGATCCATCGGCTTTGGGCTTGCTGCGCGATTCGTCATAAGCAATGATCGCTTTCAACGCCAGAACCGTGGATTGCGTGGAACCGAATCTTCCTCCTTCGCACGCCTCGCATAGCCACTTCATGCCCTTTTCCACGTTCCCGGCGAAATTACTATCCGAGAGCCAGGCAAGAATAGAAAGAGATGTCGTTTCCACAAGGAGAGACGTTCCGCCAGAGCAGGTGATGGTGGTTTTTGCGCCTTTTACGCTTCCATCCTTATCCTGCATTCCGGCAAGGCGTTTCAAAAGCGGCGAGACGTCACCGGCGCGCCCCGATTCGATAAGCGAACCCGCCACCAGGGCGATGAGGTAAGGATCTTCGGATTTTTGCGCAGTTGCAAGGGCTGCATCGAGTTCCGCCTTGATGTCCTTTTCTCCGGCGTTAACAAGAGCCCATGTAATATAGGCGTTGGTGATTTCAGCCGGGGCGCGGCCAAAACTGTCAAGCGCTTTTTCGTTCCGCTTGAATCCCCCTTTTCCATCGCGGCGATCAAGCAGCCACTTGCGCGTGCGCCCCATCATGGCGCTATCCACAGGCTGTACTTTTCTCATATCGGAAAATTCCAGGAGACCATAAGCGGTCAGCGCCTCATGCCCCGGATCCCCGCCGAACCATTCATAGCCCTTTTCCTTGCATTCAAATCCCACAAGCCGTTCGTATCCTTTGGAGAGTTTTTCGCGGCTGCGTTTCTTCAAATCCAAATCCACACCCTGGTGGGTTTCGAAATACTGCATTGCCATAACCAGAGGGTAATTTGTCGAGCTGGTTTGTTCGAAGCAACCGCTGGGATCGCGGATCAGGGATTCCAATGCCTGTGTGAGATTGGCGAGGGGGGAGGGATAAACCGTAGCCTGCGCCTTGACGCCTCCTTCGGTGAGGCTTTGCGGAATGGTCAGTTTGTGGGAAGCCCTGGTTTCCAGGAGTCCGCTGTAATTGAGCGAAACCGGAAAACCAAAGGGCGCAACAGGGATGCTGCGCGTAACATTATCGGTAAAGGCGCCTGAGGAGGCGGTTACGATCAGTTCGGAAA
>JAFGFK010000318.1 GCA_016931135.1 Candidatus Sumerlaeota bacterium
AAATTTAAAGTCCCCCATGGAACCGCGCGTTCCGGGAATGGGGGGACTTTCTGGGGAAATAGTTTTGCACAGGGTAACAATGGAAAGGAGCAAAAATAATGCCATAAATAAACAAATTTCCAGATGGTATTATAAATCATTTAAAATCAACAATATGCGTTTTGATAAAAACAAGGTTTGTTGGGGTGTGGTGTAAAATATGTTTACACCATGATGGAATTTGTTGTGTAAGTCGTTTCCGAAATACGCCGAAACACAAGCCAAATGCAGATAATCCAGCCGATCAAGTCGGCCCCTGAATTACGCAAGTCATAACATTTGTATGCTATTAATACGTTTAAAAATTTTATGAGGTCTCGAGGAAAGGCTCATTGTTTCTTGCGGCTGATCTTTGAATTTCAAGGGAATCTTGTCTTTTTGTAAAAATCGTCTTGAAATCTTTAATCAAAATCGAGTTCAATACATCCATATTTCTTGCAAGGATGGAAAAAATGCGCTGTTATAAAATATGGATTCTGGTTATATTATTATTTGTTTGGGGGTGTATAATGGGACTTGAACAATCGCTCTCGGAAGAAACGAAGGAGGGCGAACCTTCTCAAAAAGATCAAATCGAACTGGTCATTCGGCTCGATGATCCGGGATTCTGCCACTCCGCCAACATGGGATTGAAGAAAATCCTCGAACAGGGAACCTGCAGCTCCGTCTCCGTCATTGTCGCTACCCCCTGGCTCGATGAAGTCGCCGAATTGCTCCGCAGCCATCCGGAGGTCAGCGTTGGCGCCCATCTGGTTTTAAACAGTGAATGGAAAGAATTCAAGTGGGGTCCGGTTTCACCTTACACCGAGGTTTCCAGCATCGTGGACGCCTTCGGTAAGTTCTTCGGGAGCCGCAGGGAACTCATGGCTCAGGCTCCCAAGGTGGAAGAAGTGGAAAAAGAACTCCGCGCCCAGATCGATCTGGGTTTGAAAAAGGGATTGAATTTCGCCTATTGCGATTATCACATGGGCGCAGCGGTTAACGCCCTGGAATTCCAGGAGATCGTGGAAAAGCTCGCGGGGGAATATCGCATCGGGATTTCGCGCTATTTCGGGGAAAAGGACACGGAAAGCATTTACAGCGTCCCGCCGGATAAAAAAACAGATAAAGCGATAGAAGTCCTCGAGAATCTTCCCCCCGGGCGGCACCTCATGGTATGTCATCCCGGGATGAATTATCCCGAAATGGCAGCCATGACCGACCTCAATTCCTTCGGGCTGAAAGAGATGTCCGTGCATCGCCAGGCGGAAACCGACGCCCTGTGCGATCCCGGATTCAGGGAAGTCATCCGTAAAAGAGGAATCAAACTCATCAATTATAACCATTTAAGGAAGGAAGAACTCCATCTCATGACGCGTCCGTTTACCGCCAAGCCCCTGGAAGAGGTGGTGCGGCAGGCGCGCATGGAGAAAAAACTCGAACGGGCGGATGAAGCCGGAAAAAAATGATGACTGTCGCATCGCGATTCCATGATTCCTTTCGGGAATAAAAGGTCTTATCATGCAGGATGACACTTTGCCGTTTCAGGGTAAGGAATCCACCAGTATAAGGGCGTTGTCCCTTGTGGGGCGCATCCTGGAAAACCGGTACAGCATCGAGGAGATCATCGGCGAAGGCGCCATGGGATACGTGTACAAGGGAACCCAGCTCCGCCTGAAACGAACCGTTGCGATCAAAATCCCCCGCCAGGAATTAGCCCTCGATCCCAATTACATGTCCCGCTTCGAACGCGAGGCGCTCTCCATGGCAAGGTGCGTTCATGAAAATATCGTGACTATCTATGACGTTTATGTGGGAAAAAATCCGGATGAGCTCAGCTACATCGCCATGGAATTCATTACCGGATCGAATTTTCACCAGTTTCTGCGCGCCGAAGAAGCCAACCTGACCATCCGGGCGGTTCTCGAAATCCTCAAGCAGCTGGCTCGCGGAATCGATGCAGCCCATGCTGCCGGCGTCGTGCACAGGGACATCAAACCCGCCAACATGATTGTCACCCAGCCCCAGCGAATCGCCAAAATCATGGATTTCGGCATCGCCAAAACAGAATACGACAGCGCATATAAAACCCAGGTCGGATTTTCCATAGGAACGCCGGCATTCATGGCGCCGGAACAGATTCGCGGCGAACCTATTGGCCCCCCGGCGGATATCTATTCCTTTGCCGTTTCCCTCTATAAAATCTTTGCGCGCAATCTCCCTTTTGACGTAATCTCCTCCGGGGAACTCCTTTCCTGTCATTTGAACGAAACCCCCATTTTACTAAGGAAAAGAAATCCCGCCTGGCCACAGGAACTCGAACGCACCCTCGCTGTTTCCATGTCCAAGAATCCCGAGATACGTCACGCCACCGCCTCTCAGCTGGTAGAAGAGATCGATCGCTCCCTCCAGGCGTTTTACAACAGACCGTTTGCGGAATTCTTCATCAATCAGGAACTCCCCCTGAATGTAAGTTCAGAAAAAAAGCGTTCCCCCATCCTCAAACGCCTTCATGCCCCTGTCATGATCCCCTTATTGATCCTGTTTTCCGGATTCGCCTTTTTCTGGATCATGAAATCAAAGGAGAACGCGCCTTCTTCGCCGGATTTAACCTCAGGAAACGCGCACGCCGTATCGAGTCCGGTTTCCGGTTCTTCCGCTTCCGGTAAAAATGCGGCGTCTGCCGGCGAGATCTCGCCAAAAGACTTCCGTCTGGAAGCCAAGAGGATCGATGATCTCATGATAAACGGCGTGCGGATGCCGATCTTCCGGGGACAACTGAATGAAGCGCGTACAACCATGGAAAATATCGATCTTGACAAAAAAGATTCCTTTTTGAGAGTTATTGATTACTATGGTGAGGAATACAAGAACCTCACTTTAATATATATTCCCTTGGAAAGGAACATCGGTAAGGAAAGAGCGCTTATCCGTTTCAGAACCGGACTTACCGGCATAAAACGCTCCAGCGAAGCTGGCGCCGTGCGGGAGACTCTGGTTCCCTCTTTCGAGGCAACCGCTTTTTTTGTGAAAAAGGGTAGGGAATGGAAATTGACCGATTGGTCATCCCTGGAAACTTTTTGGGAAAATAACAGGAAAGGAGAATGATATCATGAGCGATTTCTTCAGACGGTTTCTTTTGTGCGTTTTTCTGGGAGTGGCAGGGGCGCTTCTCACCGCTTGCATAGGGATTTACGATAACACGGAGAATTTTCTCAATCCCCCGGGTACGGGCAAGGAGGAGATCAGCGTGCTCACCGAGCTGGGAACTCCATCGCTTGCCACAACCGTGGAGGATAAAAAGGTTTATGTTTATAAGGTGCGGGATGTAAAATACATCATCCTCGTGGGCATTTATGAAGGATATGATCTTGTGATCACCTGCCGGGATGGGCTTGTAGAGGAATCCCGCAAGGTTCCGCGCCCCAGGGCGTTCACGCTGTTCAATCCCGTGCCCTGGGCTGTTGCGGATTAAATTTTCTTTAAAAGTTTATTTACAAAAAAGGATAGCCGCGCCTTTAAAGCCGGCTATCCTTTATTGACGCACAAAAGATTATATTTATTTCACAGGACAGGACAATGAAAATAAAAGTTATCGTGCATGAAGCGGAGGAAGGCGGTTTCTGGGCGGAAGCTCCCTCCATTCCCGGATGCGCCACTCAGGGAGAAACATTTGAGGAAGTTTTGGATAATCTCCATGAGGCAATTGAAGGATGTCTATCCCGATTCATGGAAATAAACCCCTCAAAGTCGGACTTTTGAAACATCTTCTCAAAATGGCAGGCATTTCAGAGAAAGAGATTAGATAAAACTTACAGAGAAGAGAGTTGTGGAGCATAAGGTTCGGATAGTTCAATCAACCGCCTTAGATCATGCGTTTTCGGCGCCTCTATATTATTGAGCGTAAGTAATCCTTTAAGGAGTTTTTCAACAAACTGTTGACAATGAAAGCAAACGGCGTCAGCGGGGCAACGACCGCTCTCCAGAAGGATTTCGACGGCTATCCAGTCGCTTTCTGCCTTTGCGCGCTATTGTCGGACGGCTTCCTGTATCGCCTTTTTCATAAATGACCTTTCCGTATCTATCCGCGAAATAAACATTAGACCTATTGCATAATTAAAGGCAAAAAAAAGGCGCGTTTCTTCTAATTCCTTAAATTTATTTTAAAACCCAAATCCTGATTG
>JAFGFK010000319.1 GCA_016931135.1 Candidatus Sumerlaeota bacterium
AAAAATTCGTTTGAACTTTGGAGTGCGGTAGCCATGCTACCGCCTTTCTCTTCAGGAGACATTTATAAGGTTTGCCTCCCATTATCATTAAACCGTGTGCTCCCAAAATCAAGGCGCAAGCATGGCTTGCGCACTCCAAAATAACTCTTTCGACAATGGGATTCATCGGAAAATTGAAATGCGCCCTGAAAAGGGGGGCGATGGTTTTTCCATGTTGACACCCCGCAAACAGGTGAATTAAGAGATAATGAATTAAAACGAAAATGGAAAAAAGGGATAGTTTGTGAAAATTTCGCTCAAGCGGAAAGGGATGTTGATTGTCGTATCTTCTCCTTCGGGAGGGGGAAAATCCACCGTGATCGGGAACATCCTGAAAAATGACCCTGAAATGGAATACTCGGTATCCGTAACCAGCCGCTCACCCAGAGCCGGGGAGATAAACGGGGAATCCTATACATTTGTTTCAACGGAAGAGTTTCAGAAATGGATCAAAGAGGACAGGTTCTATGAATGGGCGCGCGTCCACAACCACCTGTATGGAACGAGAAAGGATGTCATCGGGGAAAAACTGGCGCGGGGGAAGGATGTCATCATGGACCTCGATTTCCAGGGGGGATTGAACGTGAAACGCCAATCTCCTGACGCCGTGCTTGTATTTCTCCTGCCTCCTTCCCTGGAGGTTCTGGAAAAACGGCTGAGAACAAGGCAAACAGACGGTGAAGACGAGATACAGGCGCGGTTGAAAAACGCCCGTGAGGAAATCGGGTACGCAACGCGCTACGATTACGTCCTGATCAACGACGACCTGGAGAAAACCATCGAGGAATTGAAGGGAATCATACGATCCGAGAGGAGCAGGGCTCAAAGGCTGGATATATTATCGGGGGAATGATGCATGATGGTGAATCCATAAAAAACGATCGAGAGGGGGACCGATATGCTGGAAGGAAAATACATATTACTGGGCGTATCGAGCAGCGTTGCCTGTTACAAATCGCTGGAACTGATCCGTCTTTTCAGGAAAGCAGGCGCCGAGGTTCGGGTGATAATGACAGAAAACGCGACCCGAATGATCACGCCTCTTGAATTCGAGGCGATCTCGCAAAATCCGGTATATTCCGATGTTTTTTCCAGGGAGAATCCCTGGGAAGTGGAACACATCAGCGCGGCGGACTGGGGGGATGTCTATATTGTGGCTCCCGCAACGGCAAACATTATCGCCAAGATGGCGCATGGGATCGCGGATGACGCCCCGACCACGCTTTATCTGGCGTTCGGGGGGACGACTTTCGTTGCTCCTGCGATGCATACGGGAATGTGGTTTCACCCATCAACGCAGGAAAATATCACGCTTCTTCAAAAACGGGGCGTCCGATTCATAGGTCCTGATACCGGTGGTCTAGCCTCGGGAGACGCCGGTATAGGACGCATGAGCGATCCGAAAACCATTTTTGAAACCATACAAAATTATTTTATATGCGCAGGAACGCTGGGAGGGAAACGCGTCCTGGTTACGGCGGGTCCTACCCGGGAGCCGATCGATCCGGTGCGATTTATTTCCAATCGTTCATCGGGCAAGATGGGGTACGCCCTTGCCGAGGCAGCTGCGCAACGGGGAGCGGAGGTAACGCTCATCAGCGGGCCGACCCTGCTACCGCCTCCTCCGGGGATCACGACGCAAAAAGTGGTCACTGCGCAGGAGATGCTGGAGGTGACCTTATCCCATGCGGAAAACGCGGATATTTTCATTTTGACCGCAGCGGTCAGCGATTACCGCCCTGATCGGGCGGCGAAGGGGAAGATAAAAAAAGAAAAGGAATCCATGAATTTGAACCTGGTAACGAATCCGGATATTGCGCGGGAGATAGGAAAAAAAATCCGGCAGGATCAGGTTCTGGTAGGTTTTGCGGCAGAAACCAGCCATCTCAAGGAAAACGCCATGAAAAAACTCAAGGAAAAAAATTTCGATATGATCGTGGCAAACGATGTCTCCGGAGTCGATACGGGAATGGAGTCGGATCACAATGCCGTAGCGCTGATCTTCAGGGATGGAACAATTGAGGAAACGGAGCGTTTGCCGAAACCCCTGATCGCAAATATCGTCTTGGACGGGATCGAAAAAATTCTCCGCCTAAAAAAGGAGGAATAAATCATGACCGTAAATTTCGGCCAGTTGCTTTCCAACATGGAGAAGATCAACGCATCGGACCTTCACATCAAATCGGAATGCAAACCCATCTACCGTATCAACGGGCATCTTGTGACCATCAATCATCCTCCCATCACGAAGGAGGAGGTAACCGCCATTGTCAACAAGATACTGCCCGAGAAGCTGCGGGAGAACCTTCAAAAGGAAGGTTCGTGCGACTTTGCCTTCAACATCGACGCCACCACGCGTTTCCGAACCAACGCTTTTTATCAGAAAGGCATGCTCTCCATCGCGCTCCGGCGGCTGCAATACAAGCTTTTGAATTTCGAGAATCTGGGGCTTCCGCAGGTTATGGATACGATTGCAAGATATAAAAGGGGATTGATCCTGTGTACAGGACCCACCGGAACGGGAAAGTCAACCACCATGGCCGCGATTGTGGAACATATTAACGTCAACCGTTCAGAACACATCATTACCATCGAGGATCCCATAGAATTTTTATTCCAAGACAAAAGAAGCCTGATTGAACAAAGGGAAATCGGGCTGGATGCGCAAAGTTTCGAAGAGGGATTGCGCCATGCTTTGAGACAGGATCCGGACGTGATCCTGATCGGGGAAATGCGCGACAAAGAGACCATCCAGATTTCCATCCGGGCGGGGATGACCGGACACCTTGTCATCAGCACCCTTCACACGATCAACGCGGTTCACACGGTGAACCGGATTCTGAAATACTTCAGTACTGAAGAACAGGTCTCCCTGAGGGGAGAGATCGCCGCCTGCCTGAGGTCCGTGATCTCGCAACGCCTGGTACAAACTTCGGATGGAAAAGACCGGGTTCCATGCGTGGAAATTCTGATTGTCATTGACACGGTCAAAAAGCTGATCAGGGAAAACAGGATCGAGGACATCGAGCAAATCATCCGGAACGCCCAGGATGGGATGCAGTCCTTTGATCAATCCCTTGCCCAGCTGGTGAAAACGGGAAAGATCACGCTTGAAACAGGAGCGGAATATGCAGACGACGTTCCGGCGTTTCATCGTTTATGCAAAGGCGTGTACGCGGGAACCGACAAATCGGGCATTATCGCCGGCTTCTAATATCGGGGCTCCATTTCGTTGACATTCCTCAATTCCGCCGTAGTGAAAGTCAACATAAAAGGCAGATTGGATATATAGGCGTCGCTCTCGGTGCGGATGCCGCTTGCCAAACGAAGGGTATAACGCGTACCGGGGGCAAGCTGGACAAAAATGCGGAGGGTGGACCATCCGGTTTCCGGGTCATTGTGTATTCTGAAATAGGGATTCACCTCCGGCGCGGGATTGAAAGCGATCATGCTATCCACAACGGTACCGGGGTCGATGCTGGCATTGAAAAAGACAAGGATGGGATGCTGAAGATTGACGAGGGAATGTTTTTCTCCCACCTCCGGAATCGCGCCGGTTATACTGGGTTTTCCCGTTGAGAAGCTGAACTGGTAGTCTTCTTTCATCGAGATGTTTTCAAAATCGGTTGCCAGCGCGCTGATATTCACGGCGTAGGGGGTGTCGAAGAGGAGGGGATTCGCCTCGGAATTGCCCATGAGTTCCACATAAAGAAGATCAAAGTCGCTCTGATGATGCTGGCGCCCGGCAAAGATGCGGTATTCCACAGCCGGGGAGATGGAGAAGGCGCGTTTTACGGAATCGGGATTCATTTTTTTGTTGAAACGAACATAAAGCGGGGTGATCTTCTGAATCATCACCTCGGATTGTCCGTCGCCCGGGTCCGTGTAAACCACTTCAGGCGGCGCCACGCGACGTTCCATATTGATGGTTTCCAGTTCGATCTCCTCCCCCGGTTCAGCCTGGACGTTTTGAATAATCATGGGCACATATCCTTCCATCTGGGCAAGCGCCGTATAGACGCCCTCCGGAACATTGTTCAACATGTATCGCCCCTGTTCGTCGCTTATGGAGACAATCGAGGTGCCGGTCAATGCGATCGCGACACCGCTGTGATCCTCCTGTTTTTCCAGTGTGACCAAACCTCTGATGATGGCGAACTTTGCGGATTCGGGGGGAATTTCATCCAGGATCACGCTGGCATTGGTATATTCCAGATCGGCAAGGTCCACTTCTATCTTGTTTCGGTTCTGGAAACCAGGAGCAGTTGAAGTGATCGTATAGCGCGCCGGGGAAATTTTATCAAAGAGGAATTTTCCCTGGCCATCGGGCAGGGATACGTAGGAGGTTCCCTCCAGCGCCACGATGACATTCCCGAACTTGTTTGTAAGATTTCCCTTCAAATCATACATTTCCACGGAGCCGTAAATCCTGCGGAATTTCTGGGGTTCCACAAGAGGCTCGATCCGGATCGTTCCCGCAAAGACCGGTTCACCGCCGATCACGCTGATGGTAGTTGTCTGAGATATATAACCCGCTCTCGAAAATCGAAGGGTGTAGGTCTGGCCGGGAAGATTGAAAAAGCGATAAACGCCCTGTTCGTCGGTTACGGTTTTATAAAGCGTTCCGAGAATCTGTACAAGAACGCCTGTCGCTTCATCGCCTGTTTCGATCTCCACTTTTCCGATCAAATCCCCCATATTCTGTTCCGGGGAGGGAGGGGCGGATTTTTCAAGCGTCATCAGGGGAATCTCAATTGTCTGAATGGATGCTTCCTCGCTTGAATTTATGGTAACAGTTCCCAGAGAGGCTGTGACGTATCCCTCCATCTTCGCCTTGAACTCGTAAGATCCTTCCGGAACATCGAGGAAGGAATATTCGCCATCCGAATCGGCGTAAACCATCAGGGATTTCCCAACGGCATAAACGAGAATGCCGCTGTGATCCTGAAGATCGGGAGTCAGAACTTTCCCGTTAATCACGCCCCTGGAGACGTGTGTTGGCGGTTTGTTCCTGCCGGATGTTTTTGTAATGGAAGCGGTTTCGGATTTGTCCCCGCAGGAACACAGGGAAAAAACGAACAATGCCAGGATTATCCAGAGATGAATGTTTCTTACATGACTTTGCTTCATTCCTTGATTCCTTGTTCTTCCATTATGATCGTCTCAAACGACAAAAAGTTTGCCCCCGCGCGACATTTCTGAAGTTCATAAAAGGAATGTAATTTTCTTATTCCTTAGCTCCTTCTTCCAGATTTCGGATACTTGATGAAGCGCTATCCACATAAATGACGCGCCCCTTGGAGTCAAGGGTCATGTCTTGAGGATGCGAATATCCAAAATATGCGGCGTGCGGGAGTTGTTCCGTACTCATAAGCCTGCCATTGGAGGAAAATATCATGATCCCCTGAACGTCCTGATCGGAAACATGAACGCTGCCCTTCCCGTTGATCAGGATATCCACAGGATTTTTAAAGCTGCCGTAAGAATACTCATAATAAAATTTATGGGGGGCTTTCTCATGAAAAACCATGCAGGTTTTTTGGGCGGCGTCCAGAACGTGCAGGTGACCTTCCGGGGAAAACGCCAGGGCGATGGGATCATCGAGGTGCACCTCACCCAGGCGCCCGAGATATTTTCCCTGCAGATCGAAGATTTGAATCCGCTTGTTGTCCCGATCGGCGACCGCCATTTCCCTTTTTTTGTTGAACGCGATATCGCTGGGATTTCTCAGTTCTCCGGGATTTCTTCCCGATTTCCCGATGGAACGCAACAGGTTCCCCTCCGGTTTGTAGAAATCGATCCGATCCCGCTTCCCCACGCAAACCGCCAGTTCATTAAGGGGCGTCCACGCCAGTGAAGAAACGCGGGGCATCGCGCCGGTTTCATCGGGATTGAACAGAAAAAACGGAAGGAAAAAGCCTTTATCATCCTGCCGCAATACACGATTCGTTTCTTCATCATAAACATAGATGTTTTCCTCATTGGAGTAAGCCAGGCTTTTCATCCGGGGGCAAAAGGGAAGATACAGCCAGCTGGTAAAGGCGCTTTCTCTTTCGCGCGCGTCAACCGCCGTAACGGCATAATACATATCATGAACAGGAAAGGCGATATTTTCAATCGAAGCGGCGGGGGCGTTTACTTCTCCCAGAAGACTGATCCTGCCGGTGGATATATCGGGACCATGGGGCATGCCGTAAAGCCGGTAACGCGCGATTTCGCCCTGTATGGGGGGAAGCCATTGAAAGGAAACCAGGCTTTCCCCCACAAGGTTCCCGCGAAAATGAACCGGAGCGGGAGACGCTCCCTCAACGGGAATATTTGTCTGAATCTTCATGGGAAGGGAATAAACGGGATAATCCCTCCACCGGCTATCCATCATTTCCTTCCAGAAGGTTGTATTGAATTGCGCGATACTCCTCCAGAAATATTCCAGATGGTCTCTCGCCCGGACCTCTATAAAGAAGAGCCCGTTTCTTGCATACACGTCAATATTGCCGAAGGGATTGGGTCTCTGTGAAAATCCCATGGGAGTCGAGACCTCGGGCGCAGGTTTGTTCGGGAGCTTGAGAAAACCTTTAGAGTCCGTATGATCGTCAAGAATCGGATTGGGGTCGATCTCCCCCTCGAGGTTTCTCTGAAAAATCCTGACCCTGGCATTGTCAACGGGTCGTCCCCCCCGATCGGCAAGGAAAAGTACATATTCTTCGGGCATATCATAGAGAAAATCGCCGGTAAATCCCCTGGGTCTTCCATACATTTTATTCATCGCCAGTATGGTGAATTCAGAAAAGCGGAATTCTCCCCCGGGAACCCTGAAAATAAAAGGCTCATGAACATAACGCCAGTATAAAGGGTAGCCGTTCTGATCAGGCACGGTATTTTTTTGCGGATCGACATCCAGGTTCCGAAGGTCTGGCATGCCCATTTGAAACAGGAATTCCATAAGCAAAAAGGAGTCCCAGTTTTTCGCCCAATTCATCAATTGGGCATGGGGTTCGAAAATCAGGACGCCCTGAGCGGAGGCGTCATACTCTTTTCTCAGAGCCTCGAGATCGGCAAGGGAGGCGTAGGACACGATCCGGTCGGCGTAAATCTGCTCGAGGCAACCCTTTGGGGCGCCGGGATACTGCGACATCCGCAAGCCGATATTGAATTGAGCGATATGCGCCTGAAGCCAATCCGAAAAGTTATAACTTCCCATAAGATTTTCGGTTTTTCGAAAAGTCTGTTCAACCAGTTGATTTACATAGAAACAAAAAGGCAGGGCGTCGGTGCGGATCGTCAAGATGTTGTTCTGGGTGGAAATCTCCAAGGCGCCTGTAGTTTCGAAATTCAATTCAAGGGAAAGTTCGTGGGCGCCTCCCCGCCATTCCCATAGAAAATCGCTGGAAAATTTCTCATCCGGATTCAAAGGCGGGATGGAAATCATCTTTTTTTCCACGCCATCCAGAGTCCAGAATCCTGCGGCTTTTGGAGAAGACGCATGTCCCCGGTTCAAGATACTGGCGGTAAAACCAACCTGTTTGATGGGGGAAGGCCATCGTTCCTTGATCTGGGGGGCGTCAGGAGAGAGGACGGGAATTCCCTCCTCGATCTTGACATAACCCCTCCAGGAAGGCGTGGAAAGATCCCTGTGAATGAAGGAAACCGTGAGGTCGGGTAATTGCGTCGGCGGTTCCTTGGCAAAACAGATTCCCCAGAAAAGAAAAAAGAGAGCGCAACCAAGACAAATTCTCTTGAACATAATTCTTTTTTCCTTTCTGAAAGAATATATTCAATGATCACATTCAGCGAACGTTTTGCAAGCATCTTTTTTATTAGTTGACTTTAAGGTTTAAATTCATAGGCAATTAGAGGGATATGACATGAAGGGAATTAGATGAATGATTCTCGATGAAATCGTGAGATACAAGAAATTATTTGTTGCGCAAAGCAGGGAGAACAAGCCTCTGGAGGAAGTAAAGGAGGATGCCAGGAAATCAGCGCCTCCCTTTGATTTCCATGGGGCTCTTTCCCGGGCATTTCCAAAGGTTCACGTCATCGCCGAGGTGAAAAAAGCCTCCCCCTCGAGAGGCGTGATAAGAAAGGATTTCGATCCGGTAAGGATAGCCATGCGTTACGAGGAATGCGGGGCGTCCGCCGTATCGGTATTAACGGATGAGAAATATTTCCAGGGCTCCCTGGAGATCCTGCGCGCCATTCGAAACGCAATAAAGATTCCCATTCTGCGAAAGGATTTTATCATTGACGAATACCAGATATACGAGGCGAGAGCGGCGGGGGCGGACGCCGCGCTTCTCATTGCAGCTATCCTCAAAGATGACCTGATGACGCAGTATTATTCTCTTGCCCGAAGTTTGAACATGTCCGTTCTTCTGGAGGTTCATTCCGAAGAAGAACTGAAAAGGGCTCTTAAAGTCAATCCCCGGATCATTGGAATCAACAATCGCAATCTCAAGGATTTCACCGTAGATATTCATCAAACCATCCGACTTTGTAAAATGATACCGAAAGGGATCATTATAGTCAGTGAAAGCGGAATACGCGATGCAAGAGACCTCGCCCTTTTGGAAAGCCATGGAGTCAGAGCGGTTCTGGTGGGGGAATCGCTGATGAGATCGGAGGATGCGGGGGGGGCGCTGAAATCTCTTTTATCTTGTTGATGAAATCGCCTTCCTTCATAATCCCCGTAATTATAAGCATCTACGAATCAAATAACGACAGCGCGTTTTTTTGATGGTTTTGCATTTTTATATTGACATGAACGTCAATTTAGGCAAATCTTCAACATATTTTATATAGGGGAGGTAAAAAAATGAAAACCTTTTTCATTGCCATGAGCGTTTTCTTGTTTCTTTCAATTCCCGTTTTCTCGCAGGATTATTCCCTGGATTATGGAATAACAGGCGCATCGGGAATAGTATGGGAATCTTCGGATTATAAAATCGTTGATTTCATAAGCGATATCGGCATATCGCAGGGGGCTCAATCCAGCGCGGATTATTCCATGACTCCTGTGATCGGGCTGGAAGAGGAAACCAGCTCTGTTTCCAACTGGATGTTATATTTATAAAAAAGGAGGGGAAACGATGAAAAAAGCGTCTGTAATATTGGGTATTGCATTCGTCTTTTGTTTTGTCGGGCTGGTTGCAGCCCAGGATGAAGTAATGTTCAATTATCAGGGAAGGGTGAAGGTTAAGGGAAGCGCTTTTACGGGAACAGGACAATTCAAATTCGCAATTGTCAATAATGCGGGGAATGAAAGTTTATGGTCAAATGATAATACAAGCGCCGCAGGCGGCGAGCCGTCTGGTTCCATTTCCATTTCGGTTTCCGATGGAATCTTCAATGTCATGATCGGCGATACCAGTTTGGGCATGAGTGAGATCAACCAAAGCATATTCAATCATCCCAACCAGATCAAGCTCCGCATCTGGTTCAGCGATGGAACACTGGGATTTCAGCAGCTTTCGCCGGATCACAAGCTGGCGCACACGGAACTCCTGGGGATGGCGGGGGGATCGGATGATTTCACGATTTATGTGAATGGAACAACAGGCAATGACGAACACAATGGACTTTCTCCCGGCAAGGCGAAAAAGACCATCCAGGCGGCGGTGGATGTGCTTCCCGAACGCCTGAAATGCAATGTTATAATCGATATTGCTGATGGGACATACCGGGAACAGGTTGACATTTTCGATATAACGCTTAAAACCGGAAAGACGCTTACTCTTCTGGGGGATGAGACCTGGACTCTTTCAAGTCCTGGTGACCCTACAGTCAGGATTACCGGAACAGACAATGATACCACGCATGAGCCCATCAGAAGTTACGGAATCTATGCCATAAACTGCTATAATATCGTCATCAAGGGAATCGCAACCGATTACTGTTCAAGTACAGGAATCGTTAATCGGAGCGGGTTTTGTAAAATATATAATTGCAAGTCCGCAAACAATGCCGTGGGATTCAGCTGTTCACAAAACGCAAAAATATATTATTATGATTGCCTGGCAACGAGCAACAGTGGAACCGCGGGATTTATCATGAGTGATAATTGTTCCGCCAACATGTTGAATAGTTCTTCTCTTTCCAATTCAGAATTCGGACTTTTTATCGATCGCTTTTGTTCGTGCATTATGCAAACAAGCGGAAAATACTCAAACAATGGGCGTTCGGGAATCAACGTAAGCGCCTTTTCCAGAATTTGGTTCTTTGATGACTTTACCGGGGGGGAGATAAAAAACAATGGCGAGTATGGCATGTGGGTAAGATATCAATCTCATGCAAGCGACTATGGGAGTAAAGTAACCATTTCGGGGAATACTTCCGGCGATACCTATACGGATCATGAGGGATATTTGTGGCCCTGATTATTTATTGACAGAAGCGCATGATCATAGAAGATGATAAAACTAATCAATTGATAGAATTCTATTTTAACTAAGGAGGAGAAGAATGAGAAAGAAACAGAAACAAGTGAAAGTGGAAAAGCAGGCAAAGGAAGAGAAGCAGGAGAAAAAGGTTGATTATGTCACGGTTGAGGAGCTGGCAAAAAACCTGAAGGTGAGTATGCGCACGATCCAGCGGATTATTCACCGAAAGCAGCTTCCCGCCATCCGTATCGGCAGGCAATGGCGGTTCCGTAAAGAATGGGTGGATGAATGGCTGAAGAATAACACCATCAACCTGGAGTTAGAGGATATGGGATGAGGGAGTGCCCTCAGTGTTACAGCCCCATATTCGATCCACATGCGGAAATATGTTCCAGATGCGGATGGAAGATGACCAAAATCATAGCGATTGTACGCGGGGCTGAATCTTCGCAGAAAACGGGCAGGGAACAATGCCTCGATGAAGAGATGGCGGACTTTTGCCGTCAATTCGAGGAACGCGGCGTTTTTGTAACGGAAACGATTCTGCGAAAATCATTTGAAGTCTGGGAAAGTCTTCCAGAAGACATTCCGCGCGCAACCGTGATGATCCTCTCGCTGAACGGCGAATCGAGCGCCCGAACGGTTCCACGGGATGCGTGGGAAGTCTGCATCGACATCATAATCCAAAAAAGCGGTATCATAGCCCAATCTTTTGAACAGGGGCTCTTATGTATTTTTGGAGCCCCTGTTTCCTTTGACCTCGATACGGAAGCCGCGGTTCATGCCGCTTACTGTATAAAGGAATCCCTGGAACAAATCCCGGATGAAGAAGGGCGTTTGAATTTCCGGATCGGGATTGCCACGGGCGCCTTTCGGAAGCAAGGGAAAAAGAATCCTGATGGAAAAAACAGCGGTATGGAAGGCGGCGCAATAAGCGAGGCGGAAAAAATCCTTTCTACCGCTTCACTGAACGACATTGTCGTTTGTTCAACGACGCATTCCATCATTCGACGTTCTTTCAAGACATGCGCCGCGCCATCAAGCCCCGCGCCCGCCTTCAAAATCCTGGAGAGAACCCCCCCCGTTGAATTGCCGATCCGAATAGAAACCCCTTTTTGCGGGAGAGCGAAGGAATGGCAAACCCTGGATTCGTTTTTCAACGCTCCGGGTTCTCATGGGGGAAAGACGCTTCACCTCACAGGTGAAGAGGGCATGGGCAAAACCCGTTTGATTAAGGAATATTTAAATAAAAACAACCTGGAGAAGAACGCGATCTGGTGGGAAGCGGACTCCCTCCATAAACCGATTCTGCTTTTCCCTGTATTTCGTTGGTTGCGCCAACTTCTGAATATGGAAACCGGATCGGGAACGAAAAATGTCCGGAAATCCATAAGAAAATTCATGAAAAAATGGCCATGGGCGGATGACCATGACTGTCTTATTCTCGAATATATATTCGGCGTTCGGGAAGCCCTGGACGCCCTCCGGGGTTTTCCCCCGGAACGCATCCAGCGGCAAATCTTCGCCTTGCTCCATCAATTGACGCTTTCCCATTCGGATAATGAGAAAGGTCTTCTAATCATAATCGATAACGCCCAATGGCTCGATTCCCTTACGATAAAATACTTGAAATTCATTGTCAGCGCTCCTGAGGCGTCGAAGATCACCCTTGTTTACATTCATCCAAATCCGCGCAACGATGGGATTGAAATTTTACCCCATCATACGTTGCTCGAGATCGGTCCATTAGGTAAAAGGGATCGCGAGCATTTGTTCAAAACCATCCTGCCCCTGGAGGATTTTCTGCCGGAGATACGAAAGGTTGCGCTTGCCCGTTCCAACGGGAATACGTTGTTTCTCGAGGAAATATCGCGCCTGATCCATGAATATATCGGGGAGAATCCCGATCTATACGCCCAGACAGGCGCAAACAGAATAATCGAAATCATCCCCACCTCTTTGACGGAACTGATCCGAAAGCGGTTGGAAAAACTGGATGGACGAAGCCTCTCTGCGCTCCAGTGCGCCTCTTTACTGGGACTTGATTTTCTTTTCCCCCTTCTGGAGGCGTTCGATTCAATCCGGGAGGGATTGATGGATCATCTCCAGGCGCTTCTTGCCATGAATTATCTCCGGCAGCAACCGGAATCGGACGCTGTTCATTATTATTTCACCCATGCCCTTTTCCGGGATATTTCGTATTCCATGCTCATCGAGGAACAAAAGAAAAGGCTTCACGCAAATCTGGCGGATCACCTGGAAGAGATTTTCCGGAATCGACTGCAGGAATATTACGAGCTTCTCGCCTATCATTATTCCAAGGGGGGAGAGACAAACAAGGCGGTATATTATCTCGTAAAGGCGGGGGACCGTCAATCCGGTTTGGGGGAAGGTTCCAACGCCCTGGATAATTACAGGGAAGCCCTGGAGCTGTTGAAAACCCTTCCCGTTACGGATCAACGCCTGATTCTCATGGTAAGGGTATTAATCTGCGCGGCGCGGCTCCAGCGAATCCTGGGATTTTCGGATCAGGCGGAGGAAATGATATCCGCCGCGCTGGATTACGCCCGGAATCCAGGTAATGAAAGACTCCTCCTGGAAGCGCGCCTGGAAAAAGCCATAGCCCTTCTATGGAATGGAAAGGGCGAAGAGGCGGAAGACATCCTGAAAGACGTCATCCTGGAAGCCACTCAAATGAACTGCTCCGTGACAAGAATGGCAGCGCTCAATTCACTGGGCGTATTACACTGGCAAAGGGGATCATTGGAACAAGCCCTTCGCGCATTTCAGGAACTGGCTGCGGGCAAATCGGAGACCTTTCATATCCAGGCGGACGCCTTTAACAATGCGGGGCTCGTTTACTGGAAATGGGGACAATACCCCGAGGCGCTGAAGGTTTTCAAACGCGCCATTCCCTTGAGGAGAAAAGTCGGGGATCACTTCGGATTATGCGCCACCCTGATGAATACAGGGATCATACAGGAACAAATAGGGCAGGTTCCCGCTGCGCGAAAATCGTATCAACTGGCTTTGGAACTTGCCCATAGAACGGGCTACATCCAGGGACTTGCCGCTCTGGAATCCAATCTATCCAACCTGGAACGCCTGACGGGGGAATATCCTTCTGCATTGGAACATGCCCTGAAGGCTATCGAATATTCTGAAAATGCGGGGGATCCTTATCTGGCGTCCATTGCCCATGAAAATACGGGCATGGCGTTTACGGCATTGGGAGAAAAGAAAAAGGCGCGTTCTCATTACAGGAAAGCCCTGGAAATTGCCATGCAACACAAAAATACCGAGCGGGAGATCAGCGCCCGGATTTCCCTTCTGGAACTGGATTTGAGATCGCGAACTATGGGAAAAACCGCCATGGAAAAAATCAATCAAGAGATCGATCGGGCGAAACAACGCAACTATACTGAGTTCATCCCGCGTTTGTATCGTATGAAAGGGCAAGCCCTGGAAATATTGCATCCGGGGAACGGGGAAAGCGCCAGGGAATTTCTCGAGCTGGCTTATGAATTATCACGGAACTCGGGCAGTATCTTCGAGGAAATCGAATCCGTACAGATACTTGTTTCCTGGGCGCAAACCTTCAGAAGAATGGATCTCAAACAAAAATGGGAAGCGTCCCTGAGAAAATTAAAAACCATCTTGACATAAATAAGGGGTCTTGAAAACCAGGAAATCTTGATCTTTTGTAAGTTTGACGGAAAACATCAATCCGGGCATCGGTGGGCAAATATGTTAGGAGACAAAATTTTCAAACTCCAACGGAAAGGATTGATTCTGGCATTTGCCTTTCTTGCTCCCTTCTGGATTTGGGGCAAAACCATAACCGTGGGACCCGGCGGGGATTATCCCGATATACAGACTGCCATCATCCATTCAGTTGATGGAGATGAAATCATAGTTTCCCCGGGTCGTTACTATGAAAATATACTTATTTTCGGAATGAATGTCATCCTTAGATCGACAGATCCCCAGAATTCCGATATCGTGGCAGCGACAATAATTGACGGCGATTTTTCCCAAACGGCGGTAACTTTCGACGGTTCAGAAGCCACATCCTGCGTTCTCACCGGTTTTACCATTACCAATGGCGAGGCGCATTTTGCGGGGGGAATATTCGGAAACGGAACTCTTGCCACTATTTCCCATAATCATATCACCACCAATACCGCCTATGGTTTCCCATGGCTCGGAGGCCAGGGAGGCGGGATTTACGACTGCGATGGATTGATCGAAAACAACGTCATTTCATTTAACTGGGCTTTGGGAGACGAAGCGGCGGGAGCGGGGCTCTCGGAATGCGACGGCGTGATAAGATACAACTCCATTTCAATGAATGACGAAGCGGATTACCTGGGAGAAGGAGGGGGCGTTTATAATTGCCAGGGAATTATAGAGAACAACGCCATCTTTTACAATTCCGCCCTTTCCGGCGGAGGGATTGCCCAATGCCACGGAACCATTCAAAACAACATGATAACAGATAATATGGCGGCGTCACGGGGCGGCGGTGTTTACGCCTCTCATGGAATCATACAAAACAATACGATCGCGTATAACTATTCCTGTGATTATGGAGGCGGACTTGAATACTGCGACGCTGCGATATGCAATTGCATCCTGTGGGGAAACGCTTCATGCGTGGGAACTCAAATCAATGAATGTTCCGATCCCTTGTATTGCTGTATTCAGGGTTGGAAAACCGGAGGACCGGGGAATTTCAACCACGCCCCGCGTTTCCTCGATCCGGAAACAGGAAATCTTCATATCGGCGTGGATTCCCCCTGTATCGATGCGGGCTGCAGCGTAACGCTCCCGATCGATTTTGACGGAAACGCCAGGCCGTTCGATGCCGTGGATTGGGAAACCCGGGGTGATGGAACGAATTTCGACATAGGCGCCGATGAATTCGCGGGAGAGGCGCAACCCAGCCCCACCCCGACGCCTGCGCCCACTCCCCCGCCCTTTGCCTTTCCCTTCTGCGATGGTTTCGAAACGGGCGATCTATCTTATGGCGATTGGGAGTCAACGGGAAATGTGGCGATCGTATCAGAGCCCCGTCATGAAGGAGACTTCGCCGTTCAGATTTCCGGCGATCAGACCTCTCAAGCGCGCAAGAACTTCGGGGAAGACCTGTGGCAGGGAACTTACGCGATAACCATATCTCTTTATTCCACAAATAACGCCCAGGAAGGAATCAGCCTCGACCTCATGAGCGGCGATGAGGAAATTGTCCGAATTTCAATGTCTGAAATGGGTTCGATCACCGCGACAAACGGAGAAGAAATCCCGATGCACATAATGTCCCATGAATCGAATACATGGTATGCCATATTACTCACATTGCGGCCCATGGAGGGGTTGTATAATATCTCTGCGGGTTCTGCCGCCGGGCATGATTATGGGATCGCATGGAACCTGGTTATGGAGAAAGCGCCAGTTACCGGCTTGATCCTGAAATCCGGGGAGGCGACAGGATGCGCGGATTCTATCTGCGTGGATATTATTTCCCATTCACCGGATAAACCTGTCAATGTTTCGCCTCATGACGGCGCGCTGGATGTCAGCCTTGCGCCCCATCTTGCGGCAAGCCCTTACCAGGACCCTGATCCCGGGGATTTCCAGCGAACCTCTGAATGGCGGATTCTGGCAGATCCCAGCGCCCAGGGAACATCTCTCATCATATATACTACAAGGTTAAGCTCCGGCGCATTGACCGCCCTTTCCCTTCCCGAAGGAATACTGAACTATCAAAGCGCTTATTCCTGGCAGGTTCGATACCAGGACAATCATAATTCCTGGAGCGCCTGGTCGGATTTGACTTCATTCCATACCCAGGGGGAAATCATCCATCATCCCCCTCAAAAACCGGAGAACTGGAATCCTTCTCCGGATCAGGAAGGGGTATCGCTTACGCCGCGCCTTGTCGGATCTCCCTTTCGGGATGAGGATGCGGGAGAATTCCTCACCGGCGCAGAGTGGCGCATCATCCGGAAAACATACAGTAATACGGAACCGGTTTACAATTCCGGCTTGATATCCATCTCCGATACGATGCACAGAGTTCCCTCTGGTTATTTAAACGAAAATGAAACTTATGATTGGCAGGTTCGGTATCGTGACTCGCGGGGGGTTTACAGCGAATGGTCTCAGGAGACAAGGTTCTGTACTATATCGAGCGGGGAGGCGCCGACGCCGGATGGTCTCTATGCTGCGGCGGGCGCCCGTTCCGTATTCCTGCGATGGATCATGAGCGACGACTACCGCGTAATGGGATATAATCTTTACAGAGCAGAGCCTGATTCGGAATCTTTTGCCAGAATCAATTCCGAACCCATCCGGGGGAACGATTATCTGGATCAAAATCTCACGCCGTTCACCGTGTATCGCTATTGTCTGACTTCCGTCGCCACGGACGCAAAGGAAAGCGGCAAAACCGCTCCCGCTTTTGCCTGTGTGGGCGCTATGCGAATCTTCATGTCAAACATCCAGGGAAAACCGGAAGAAATAATCAGCCAGATGATCACGCTGGATAATCCCAATGACATCGAGAACGAAAATCTCGAATTAGCGATTGTTTATGATGAAGATATGCTGACGCCAATCGCAATCAACAAAACCCCTCTTACGGAAAGCTTCAATATTCTGAGCAATCTAAATACCGCGAATGGTTTGTTGAATCTTTCAGGAACCAGCCCGGGAGCTGTCATCACAGGAGAAGGACATATCCTGGAATTACTCTACCAGGTCAATCCGGCGAGTGAAATCTGGAGCCAATCGGACATGCTGTTCGATAACGTAATCCTGATGGCGAAATACGACAACGAACTGTTTGCGCTGGATGTGGATTCTACCAGCGTGGCGAAAATGACCGTTTCCGCTCCCTTTATCCCGGGGGATTTGAACAGCGATGAGTTGATAGATATGCTTGACGCCACGATACTGCAAGGAATCATTACCGGGCAGATTGCGCCCAGCGAACATCAGAAAAGAGCCGGGGATATCAATGGCGACTTTCTGATCGATATGATGGACCTTGTGATACTCATGAGGATGATTTCACAGGGAACTTCCGGCAATTATCCCCGCATAACGCATTGTATGAACAAAGATGCGGTTACGACCTATATATTCAGCCTGGGCGATCCGGAGTGGAGAGGGGATCTGGTTTTCATTCCCGTAGGGATCAATACAATGGAAGGAATCGCCGGTTTGGAAGTCGCCATAAATTATAATCCCGGCAATATGGAACTCGCCTTGATCAAAAAGGGCGCGGATATCATGGAAGGCAATTTTGATTATTACGAAAAGAACGGGCGGATGCGTCTCATCTTTGAAGGAGTTGCCGGAAATGAAACCGGGGAATTTATACTGGCGAACCTGGTTTTCCGCGCAAGAGGGGCGTGGAAACAATCTCCCATTACAATAGTAAAATTGAAACTGAGCGGAGAAAACGGGGAAAACCTCAACCGCATGAAAGATATAATAATCCACGATCTGATAATACGTCAAACCATCGTTATTTCATTGATAGATCACATACTGGGAAAAGGCTTTATTTCGCCATCGGATGGGGACATCAACAGTGATAACGCAATCGACGTCAGCGATCTTGTCCGATTCATACAAGAGTGACATGAAATCACAAGAATTCAAATGGAACCGTCTTTTTGTTTTTTGCCTTCTCCTGGCAGGATTGCCCGGCGTCGTTTTTTGCGGGGACGCAATGGCATGGCAACGTCTTTTTGACGGATACTACGAAGGTCTGCCCTGTTTGATCTATAATGAAGCGGGAGATTACGCCGTACCGGCTCCCGGAGATCTCGATGGAGACGGCGATGAGGACATTCTTATCGGTCATCAAAGCGGCTATCCCCGTTATATCCGAAACGACGGAACCAGCGGCGTTCCCTGCTGGTCGTTCATCTCTGAATCGTATGAGATTCCCCCTCTTACCAGCCCTCCCGTTCGCACAGCTCCCTTTCTTGCCGATGGGGATCAGGATGGGGATCCAGACCTGATCCTGGGATTGGAGAACGGATATATCGCTTATTACCGGAACGAAGGAACAGCCGCCGCGCCAATCTGGAACCTTGTCACGGAAAACTGGACGGGAAGATCGGGCGGGAAAAACGCCCGGCCGTGCCTCACGGACATCGATGCGGATGGGGACGGTGACCTTTTCGTGGGAACCCAGTCAGGACACATTTCCTTTTATCGCAATGACGCAAATCCCGGAGAATCGCCCGTATGGACATGGCAATTGGATAATTTCATGAACATCGATGCAGGGGCGGATGCGTCTCCCTGTTTTACGGATATCAACGGCGATGGCTTGACGGATTTGTTTGTCGGGAATTCAAACGGTGACATCAGTTATTACAAAGGGTATGGAGAGCCCCATCTCCTTTTTTTCACCCTGGTTACCGATCAATATGAAAACATAAAAGCCCCGGGAAACGCCGCGCCTGTTTTTTTTGATTCGGGCGACCATGGAACGCGGAACCTTCTGGTCGGTTCCTTTGCGGGTTCTGTTCAGATGTTCCCCAATCACGGTACGGTTTCCCTGCCTGTTTTCGGAAATCCATCCGATGTCTGGCTCGGTTTGGATACCGGTTCGGAATCCGCCCCGGAGCTTGCGGATATCGACAACGACGGGGATCCGGATTTCTTCATTGGCGCCTTCAATCCCGCGCTTTCCCATGAATGGGGAATCCGACATTACCATAACAAGGGAACTCCCTGGATTTCCGATTGGCATCGGGAAACGGATTTTTTCATCTCGCGTTTCGAGGAATTTACCGCGCCCCGGTTTGTGGATATCGATGCAGATGGCGACCTCGATCTGTTCACGGGAGGATTTTCCGGTAACGTCCTTTTCTTCAGAAATGCCGGAACGGCGAATTTCCCCTCTTATCAACCGGAACCAGCCGGCGATATCCCTTCCCCGGGGCTATGCGCAAAGCCCGCCTTTGGGGATATGGATCATGACCTCGATTACGATCTGTACATAGCCTTTACCGATCTCGGCGTCGGGCGCGTATATTATTACGAGAATTCCGGCAACAGTGAATCCCCCTCCTGGGCGCCTCCTGTCGATTGCTCAACGATATTCAATCCCGGGCAGCTCCCCGCTATCGATACGGGCGATCTTGACTGCGACGGGTTGAATGACGTGATATGCGCATGGGGAGATGACTCTGTAACCATATATTATGGCGAAGCCCCCGCCTCCCCTTTTTCTTTTTCAACTCCTATGAACCTAAAAGTTCAGGGAAATATGCTCCATCCCGTTCCATGCATTTCCGATATAAACGGAGACATGCGTCCTGATATCATACTGGGAGGAACTTATGGAGGAATTCGCGTCTATATCAATCCTGCAAAAAACGCGTCGGTTGAACCCCATCATGCGACGATTCCAACAGAAAGTCCTCTTCAACTTTCCGCTCCTTCAATATTCCCCGGCGTATGGGAATTCATCCGAAATGAAAGCGGCGGGACTCTCGATCCTTCCACGGGAGAATACGTCTCCGGGCACAATCGCGGGAGAGATATTATCCGGGTAAAGGACAGTTTCACCAGCTGGGGCATATCCTGCGTCAATGTCATATCTCCGGATCAGATTTCTCTCGCGGGGAAAGCCGTGATCATGGCGGGACGCAAAGAAAACGACCCTCTCTGGAACACAACGAACAAACTTGCGAATGATGTCTATCGAACGCTTCTTTTTCTCGGATTTTCCAAAGACAACATTTATTATTTGAATCCGGAGGCATCGCAGGATGTTGACGCCAACGGAGATTCCGAAGACGATATCGACGCCCCCTCCACTCTGGCAAACATCGAGCAGGGACTTGGCGTATTCGCCGCAGGAAGCCCGGAGATTCTGATATACCTGATCGATCATGGCGACGCATCCCCGGAAGGACGAAACGGATTCATCCGGTGCAACGAAGAAGATATCCTTTACGCCTGTCATCTGGATGAGTTGCTGGACAATCTGCAAGAAAAGGACAATGTAACGACCATCACCCTTGTTGTGGATTGCTGCATGGCGGAATCTTTTATGCGGGAGTGTTCGGGAGAGTCAAGGATTGTGATTACATCCACAAACCTTTCCCATCCAGCGTTTTTTGCCGCTGGAGGCTTGATTTCCTTTACCCATGGATTCCTGAGCGCCCTGCAACAGGGGCATAGCGCCGGAGAGGCGTTTTGCATCGCCTCGGGCGCTATGGATCGTTTCCAAAAACCGCAAATGGATGATGACGGCGACGGCTTTTATGTTCCCGGAAAAGACGGCGATACAGCAGACCACAAGATAATCGGAAGCTCCTTCATTGCCGGGGCGGATCATCCCTTCATCGATCTGATCTCTCCCAACCAGGTTCTTCATGATGGCAAAACCAGCTGCACCCTGTGGGCATCCGGCATTATCAGCTCCTGCCTTATCGAGGGCGTATGGGCATCCATCAAATCCCCCTCCCCATCTTCATCCTCCGGAACCTGCCCTTCAGAACCTGTTCCGAATCTGGGATTTCTCGATCTATCCTGGAATCCCATAAACAACCGGTATGAAGCCACCACAGATACCTTTACTTTACCTGGAATATATTCGGTGAATATATATGCGCGGGATATCTGGGGCTCCCTTTCCCCGCCTAAACAAACATACATCAGCCAGCCGCATCTGAAAGAAGAAATGATCATTGTATGCGGAGATGGCGATTACGCCCCTGATTCCCCCTGGAGCTGGATCGAGTCTCTCTCCCTGGAGGCTTACCAGACCGCCCGTTCAAAATGGTTCTCCGATGAAAAAATCCATTTTCTTTCATCATCATCCGATTCCAGGGTGGACAGTCCCCCAACCAGACAATCCCTCTTCGATTCCATCGGTGAAGCGGGAGGCGCCGACAAACTCATCCTGTATATGATCGGCAAGGGAAGCGATACGATGTTCGACATGGATGGAGACGGGGAGGATGGGGACGATCTGACGCCTGCAGAACTCGACGCCGCCCTGGATTCTCTGCAAAAAACTCAATCTCTTATTGTTGTCGTGATATTGGATTTCACTGGATCAGGAGGTTGGTTATCTTCCCTGATCCCTCCTGATGGAAAACGCAGGATCGTGATATCCTCCTCTTCCATTGGGGAGATTTCCCATTGCCTCGAGGGGGGGGTGATTTCCTTTTCCGGATTTTTCTTCGGAAAGATGTTGAACGGTTCAGGTATGGGAGACGCCTTCAACTGGGCAAGAACGGCGATCAGGACGATTACTGACAGATTTCAAAATCCTCAACTGGATGACAACGGATCGGGAACCTGCGATCATGAGGATGGATATCTACTGGAAATGACCGGGATCGGGGCGGAAAATATCATTCATAATCAGGGTCCCGTAATAGAAAACTATGCAAAGGATATCATGGTTGATTCTCCTCAAATGCTTCTCTGGGCTTCGGATATATGGGATGCGGACGGAATTGAAGAGGTTTTCGCTATTGTGATGGAATCCGGCGATCATTCGGGAAGTCCAGCCACGGAAAAAATTCCCCTGTATTTCAATGATGCAAGCAGCCGATGGGAGAACGCATTTTCAGGATTCGATTCCGAAAACGGGAATGTGATTCTATACATGGCGAGAGACGGGAAGGGATTTTTATCCAAACCTTATCAAACGAGATATTTGGGGAGGAAGGGGGAGGATATATACGACAAACTGTACCGGGATGATCACCCCCGAACCACGCGGAATTTCTTTTCCATTGATAATTTCAGCCAGATTCACAATTTCTGGAAACCCGGCGATGAAGACTGGGCGGTTTTCAATGCAGACGCGGGAATGTCCTATTCCATTCAGGCGATCAGCCAGGGGGAGCGTTGCGACGCCGCTCTTACGATGTTTCACGAATCGGATATGAATCATCCTCTGATCGAGCAGGATGACTGGGGATGCGGCGGGCTGGATGAACTGATTTCCTGGCATTCCGGCGCCCTTTCCGGCGCCATATTTGTCAGGGTGAGCCAGAGCCGGTTCTACCCTGGAATCAATGGAGAAGATACTACCTACACCCTGACCATCGGAGGGGAATGGGGACCCAATGCCGGATTGGCTACCATTTCAGGAACCCAATGTTATATTGGACCTGAGGGCGGATTGTTACAAGCTGGCGCTTCGGGGATTTATACAAAACCCGCGGCGAATATCCCGCCAGACGCATTACCGGCTGCAATGGAATTCATCATCGACGATCCGGGCGATATAGGAAACAATCCCTACTTTGAATACACAAAGGCGTGGCTGGATCAGAATCCCACCAATGCAAGCATTGTTCAGATTCTGACCCAGGCGCCGGTATGTTTTGAACATCCTGTCACATTGACGATGCAGTTCATAGATGACGGACCGGCGCAGGGGGGATTCACTATAGACGATTTGCCGGAAGGTCATGAGCCCTCTTCCATGCGGATTCATACATGGAACCAAAGCAAATGGGTATTACTTTCGGGAAATCAAACGGTAGCGGAAGATACGGTATGGATTACCCTGGAATCCCTGGGGACAGGACTTTTCGCCGTTGCTCCCATTCAAATCAAGCCGAATTCCTGGATATTTTACTAGGCTGCGCGCGATAACGCTTCAAGGGGGGATAAAGTGTCAATTTCAAGGCTTTGCGAGACTGTTTTCCTTTTATAGATATTCTAAGATGAAAAATCAGCGGATAATGCCGATCAGCCGCCTGAAAAGGCGTGAAAAAACAGAGGAGTGGGTTACGGAAAGAAGGGCGTCTTTTGCAGGCGTATATTCGGGATTTTGATCCAGGGCATGTTGGAAAGACTCCATTGCCTTGTTGGTAAATCCCAGTTTCTGATAACAAAGCCCCATGTGATGCCATAAAAAATAGTTGGCGACATTACAGGCGCAGGCGCGAAGAAGAAAATCAAGAGCCTTCGAATACTGTTTTCTTTTCAAATAAATGAGTCCGATGCTCATGGGGATGCGGAAATCGTTCGAATCTGCGAGCTCCAACGCCTTCATGAAACAGAAATGCGCATTCTTATTGTCCGCTGTCAAAAGGATGTATCCTCGCGCAACATAGGAATGGGGAAGAACGCCTTTGCGGGATATGGCGTAATCCGAGGCGTTGATGGCGCGCTTGTACATGCCCCTGTTGGCGTACATCATGGCGCGAAGGGAGAGAAGGGCGCTGTCTTCAGGGAAGAGCTCCAGGGCGCGTCCGGTCCATAGGTCCGCCTCTTTCAGCTGGTTCATTTCGATGAGACAGTAAATCTGTCCAAGCCAGGGATAGTGGATGCTGCTGTCCAACTGGATAGCGCGGGAATAGAATTGAAGGGCTTCGCGGAATTCTCCTCTGAAAAAAAGATCATCCGCCATTTTGATATAATATGGCGCGTCATATTCCTCCCTGGGGAGCTCGGCGGCTTTGGGCTTCTCCCCTTCCCTGATCTCCTCGATCTTTTGCCGGGCAAGGGCGTCCTGCGTTTCTCTTTCCAGTTTTGAAAAACGTCCCATCAGTCACAAGCTTCCAATTGATATTATTTCCTCTCAGCTCCACTTTCTGGTGTGGAGGATGATGTCCCCTTCTTCATTGACTTCTTCCCCTACAATATGCACTCCCCTCTGATCGAGTTCCCTGGCGATTTTATGATGGGAGAATTGCTGGATGATATTCCGGGCGAATTCATCCCCCATAGCCTGGAGTTCCACTGTGGGAATTTTGCGGGGTCCGGTCACTTCAATGAAAAATTTTCCCAATGCGTCCTTGCGAAATGTCAGAACAATATTATCCTTTTTGAAATCCAGTCTGTCCTCCCTTCCTATCTCCTCGGAAACCACATCGGTTATATAATCTTGGAGGGGGAGCTGTACCTTGCGGAAATTCCTGATATTGTCCGTGAGTTCCTTCTGGAGCCAGTCATTGAGCGTTTTTCCCGTAAGGGCGGAGTACCCCAGGGCGCCCGCCGTCGCCATGATCAGCGGCGTCAGAATGACAAAGCTCCATCCCAGAACAGGGGCGATCACAATTAACGGCATAAGAAAATATTCCCTCTTGTTTTTAATATATATAAACGCTATTTATGTTTCAATTGTCAATAAAGTCAAGGGGAATGATAAAAGTCTATTAAGGGGGGGGACGCACATCAGTTTTCCGAGTGAGTGGTTGGATCATGGAGTCATGCTCTATAAAACTCATGAATGATTTACCTGGCGAGAGCGTCAAGAAGGGTTCCTATGGTTTTGGAATCCGGGGGGGTTATCAGGGCGACCTCATGATGATCCAATTGTAAACCGTTACGTTTTCCATCTCCAAGATCGACTACTTTCCTGAGGTCAGCCGAGGGCGAAAGGATGAAACATCTTCTTCGGGGAATCACCGGCGAGATATAAAGGGACTGTTTCTTCTGCGAAAGATTGTAGGCAATCTCGAAATCATCCAATGTAAAATGGAAAAGTTCACTCGATGGTTTGTTTTTCTTATGGAAGAATCGGGCAAGAAGAGGGTCCGGCATTTCGCCGGGAATCCCGTCATAACATAAAACTTCAGCGACCGTCGTATCTTTATCCTGCAACTTCCGCCATAAATCTCGTGGAAGAAGGATTTGCCGGGAAGTGGACAGAAATAAAAGCAGGGCGTTTCTTTCTTCCATATCCAATTCTCCTTCCCCGGAGGAAAGATAAATGAGGTAAGGGGGAAGGGGAATGTCAAACTTCCGGCAGTATTGAACAATGAATGTCAGGCGGTCATCCATAACGAGGGGGAGATTGCCCTTTGCTGGAAGAGATAATTTTACGAAGTCGAACGGACGCACCCAGGTACACGCCCTGCTCCTGGCGATAAAGTTGTGGGCGAAAAAGCGGTCTGTTACAATTGCCAGTTGGGGACGCCTGACAAGATTTTTAACGGCAAAGCCTCTTAATGCGCCGATGATATGCGTCAATTTGTGAAACATATCTTCGATATCATAAACCGGTTCAATCGAGTCATTATAAAGTCCCTGGCGCTTGACGTTGTAATTCCAGACGGCGAATCCACGGAGATTCGCCCCGCCTTCCATCGCTCCCGCCACCGCCATGATCTGGTTGACAACGGCATCGGTTATATTGGCGCGATCGACTGACGCCTGCCCCAATCCCCAGCTGTTTCCCGTGGTCCAGAGCCAGTAAGGTTTGTCGTACATCCTGGAAAGATAGGCGAGTTGCCTGAGAAAAACAGCCAGCATGATCACGTCGCCTTCCTTGACAGGCGTTGCCTGGTTGCCATCCCGGGGATAGACATCGAACGTGGGATGGAAAAAGGGCGGAGCGCTGCGGAACAATTCCGGCACGCTCGGCATGGTGTTTTCCTCGCGTCCATGATGTCCGCAGAAAGACATGGTCGATGGAATATCCGGACAAACGGAATGCCAGGCTTGTGCGCTCCAGGAGGCATATTCCACGATATAATTGGACTGGAATTCCCCCAGATTATACAACGTTTCCTGCGATCCTTTAAGGGCTTCCTGAAAACCGAGTCCGGTTCTTTTTTTGAACTCCCTCTCCGCATAGGGGGAATAATCGCCGCCAAAAGGCTCATCGGACAGGTTGATCATAAGAAGAATGGAACGATAAGGTTCTACGAAATGTTCCACAATCCATTTATAATAAAGCTGAATGTCCGCCTGATATTGAGGGGAATAAAAACATGCGGATACGCCGCCCCAGTCGATGACGCTGCCATCGGGACTCCTGCGAAGGGATTCCGGATGGTCGTTATTCCAGCGGCTCCCCATTTGAATCTGATATCCTATGGGAAGAACAACGGGAATATTGAGTAAAAGGCAGGTTTCCAGAAGCCGATGCTGCGCCTCGATAATGGAAACGGCGTCCTCATGGCGGGGATCGCGTTTGTCCCTGTACGCCTCCCATACGGCATAGGAAAGACCCGGTTCAATTTTGGAAGCGTCCACTTCGCCGGGATTATTGTGCCCTATCCAGACATAATTGGCGCCCTCATCGATCTGTCTTTTGACATGAACGGACATATCCTCTGAAGACATCTCGGGATAAGCGTCCATCGCCCAGCCCGAATAAAAATGATTTTTCATATTCAACGCATCACTCTCCATTTACCGATCCTTGTATGGCGTGTTGACAATATTCATAAGAGAAAAAACCAAGCGTAACCGTTTCTATTTAAATACAATCTTGCATACTGGTTATCATACTGGTATAATAAATCAAGGAAAAACAAAGGATTAAAGGAAAAATTCCTTTCCTCTACCAGGAATGCGGGATGATTCTCATGGGGTCATCAGGATACGCCCGATTTAAAACCGGCACAACTTTTTTTGCCGTTTTTTTCATTTTTTTATTGATATATATATCAAGGCGATATATATTAAAATTTCAAATTATAAATGCGCATAGTGAAATCCGGCTATTTGAAAAAAAAGGGGAAATGGCGATGAATATCAAATTAAAGTTAATAGGGGTATTATTTCCTGCCGTTATTATGGGGATATTCATGCCCAAATTCGGGTTCCCGGCGCAAGGGTCAGGTCATGTACAGATCAAATGCGAAGCGGGGGTCAATATCTTCCTGGATGGAAATTTCAATAATCAAACAAGGGAAGATTTGAAGGGATTGATCATTCAAGACATCCCCACAGGGAAACATGTAATAAAGGCGGTAAAAGAAGGTTTTCAACCTATCGAGAGGGAGTTCAATCTTGTCTCAGGGCAGGTTTTGATGATAGAATTGACAGGATTTATCCCAAAAATAGAGACCTATGAAGAGGGAGATGAAGCCAGAGCCAGGATTACCGTTCAAACAGGGAAAATCATTATTCAAAGCCTTCCCCTCGAATGTTCCATCAACATTCCATCCCTGGACATCTTTGGTTTGAAAAAGAGCAAGGATAAGCGGATCATTGACAAGGCGCCGGCTGGAACATACCAGATGGAATTTATCGCGCTGGGGAAAACCCTTCATTATACCCTGCAATTGAAGGGGAACGAAACTGTCAATCTCATGGTAAATTTTCTCAAGGATGAGGTTATCCAGGAAGGGGGATCCGTCATCAAAGCCGGACAAACGCCGGTTGCGCAAACAGGTCAGGCTACGCCGGTAGCGGGAATTCAAACCGCTCCCCAGTTTACCCCGCAAATCATCACGCAAACGCCTGTTCTTGCGCCGTCAAATCCCGGGAGTATATTATTTTCCGATCTTTTCGATGGAACGGACAGAACGCGTCCCGCAAACTGGCAGATTTTTCACGCCCCCGAGCGAGAATACTGGTATATATTCGACAAACAATTCTGTTCTGGAAATGGAGACAACAATCCCGGAAAAAATGGATACAGCTGGGCTCTTGTCAATGCGGCGGGCGCTGAGGAGTGGACGGATTACGAGATACGGACCACTTTATGGGTGCGCCAGGCTAACGGCAAAGCCTTGATCATTGGAAGATACAATGATGACGATAACTTTTATGCGGCTGTATTCGAGGCGTACCAGGGAGACCGGTTTTTGAAAATTCATAAAGTGGTCGATGGAACCTGGAGCATCCTCGCCTCCATGAAAAACAGTGAAAATGGAATGACTATCCCCCCCATGGAGAATGGTTATTCCAAGAAAGACTCGCAGGAAATGGTCTTTACCCTGTCCGGTTCCAGATTAAGACTGTCATTAGGAGGAAACGCAATTGTGGAAGCTCAGGATGATACATTCAAACAGGGGACGTGCGGCGTCGGGCAGTGGTATCAATTCGTCCTGTTCGATAATTTTACCGTTACAGCGGTAAAAGCGGGAGCGCCCACCCAATCGGCTCCGCCGGGAATGGGACAGGCGCCTGCGTCGCCCAAGCCCAGCCAGTGGAGCCCCCTTCCCCAACCGAAATCCTATTAGCAAAATATTTTTTTACCACTGGGATCAGGTTGACGCCGGAGAATTCCTCATCGTTCCTGAAAAAAGATCGAGACGGGTAAAGAGAGGCGTCTCGCTGGTTATTGGAAGAAATCGATGTCTCTTTCATCCTTTCATCCCCTTGTTTAAAGAAGACCTTGACTTATACTAAAACGCTATGAAATATAAAATTTGTCTTTTGGGGAGTTGAATACAAACTCCCACAATTGTTTATAAGGAGGATTTCAATGTTCTGTTTCCAATGTCAAGAAACGGCAAGGAATCAGGGATGTACAGTCAAAGGCGTTTGCGGCAAATCTGAAGAAACCGCTGATCTTCAGGATTTACTCATTTACGCATGCAAAGGCGTCGCTGTGTTTGGGGAAAAGTTGAAGGAAAGAGAAACCTTATACAGAAACGCCGCTCGTTTTCTGTGCGAGTCCCTTTTTACCACTATTACAAACGTTGCGTGGGATAACAATGTCATCATTGATCGAATCAGAAAAGGACTCGAGATTCGAGAGGCGCTCAGGGAAAAGGTCGGAACTGACATATCCGGCGCCCTCCCGGATTGCGCCCTGTGGCATTCGGAAGACAATGAAGAAATCATGGCGAAAGCCCTCTCCCATGAGGTTCGCATTACGGCCACCCAAGATGAGGATATGCGTTCTTTGAGAGAGCTTCTGACCATTGGCTGCAAGGGTATTGCCGCTTATACGGATCATGCTGCGATACTGGGGCGTGAAAACGACGATATCTATGATTTCATCATGGAAGCGTTAGCCTCTACCACGAAGAATCTTTCAACGGATGAAATGATCAATATGGTCATGAAAGCCGGCGCGACCGCTGTCAAAGCCATGTCTCTTCTGGACGAGGCGAATACCAAAGCCTATGGCGCCCCGGAAATTACGGAAGTCAATATCGGCGTGAAGAAAAATCCCGGCATTTTGATTTCTGGCCACGACCTGAGAGATATGGAGGAGACGCTCAAACAAACTGAAGGAACAGGCGTCGACGTTTATACTCATGGGGAGATGCTGCCCGCAAACTACTATCCTGCATTCAAAAAGTACGACCACTTCGTGGGGAATTACGGAGGATCATGGTGGATGCAGAATAGTGAGTTCGAGTCCTTCAATGGACCTATTGTACTTACTACGAATTGTCTTATCCCGGTAAAAAAGGAAAATACATATCTGGACAGGTTGTTTACCACAGGCTTGGTCAACTATCCGGGGGCAAAGCATATTGCGGACAGGAAAACTGGCGGGGCGAAAGATTTTTCCCCTGTTGTGGAACTGGCGAAAAAATGCCCGCCGCCGCAGGAGATCGAGTCCGGAAAGATCGTGGGAGGTTTCGCTCATAACCAGGTCATGGCGCTTATTGATAAAATCATCGCTGCCGTGAAATCGGGCGCCATTAAGCGATTTGTCGTGATGGCGGGTTGCGACGGACGCCATAAAACGCGCAGTTACTTTACAGAGGTGGCGGAAAATCTGCCGAAGGACGCCGTGATTCTTACGGCGGGTTGCGCCAAATATCGTTACAACAAATTGAAACTGGGCGATATCGGCGGCATCCCCCGGGTTCTGGATGCGGGTCAATGCAATGATTCGTATTCCCTGGCGGTAATTGCCCTGAAACTCAAAGAGGCGCTCGGTTTGAACGACATCAATGAATTGCCTGTTTCCTATGACATTGCCTGGTATGAACAGAAAGCCGTGGCTGTGTTGCTGGCTCTGTTGTCTCTTGGCGTGAAGGGAATACGTTTAGGGCCTACATTGCCGGCATCTCTATCCCCCAATCTCCTTAAAGTCCTCGTGGATAAATTCGACATCAAACCCATTGGAACGGCGCAGGGTGATATCATCGCGATGATGGAAGGAAAGTAACGCATTATAAGAACGAATTCTACCGAATGGCGGTAAGATAACGCTTCGTTACCCATCGGCAAGATCGCATAATAAATCAAAAAAATCAGGAGGGAGTTATGTCTATTCAACAAAGCCATACTGAAGTATTGATTATCGGGGGAGGTCCGGCAGGGATATCCTTTTGCCGTAAACTCAAAAAACTCAAACCGGAAAAAAAGATTACGGCGCTTAGGCCAGAAAAGCGCTCCATGGTATATTGCGCCATTCCTTATGCGCTTGAAGGACTTTTCGATCATCATAAAACCCTTAAGCGAGACGAGCTCATAACGGACACGGGAGCTATTCTAATCCAGAGATCGGCGAAGGAAATAGATCTGCAGGCAAAACGCGTGGTCGATGAAGCGGGTGACGTATATACCGCTGATGTGATTTTTATCGCCACTGGCGCGCGAAATATGATCCCCCCGATAGAGGGCGTGGATGCGAAAAATATTCATACCGTAAAAACCCAGGATGACATGGAAAGGCTCCTCTTGGCTCTCGACAACGGCGCAAGGCGCGCGATTGTGATTGGGGCGGGCGCCATTGGCATTGAGCAAGCCCAGGCGTATCGCGCGAGGGGATTGGAAGTGTTTCTGGTTGATATGGCGTCCCGCGTATTGCCCGCCATGCTCGATGAGGATATGGCGGAACCCCTCCATGAAACATTGCGTACAAATGGAATTAATTTGACCCTGTCAAGTCGCGTGGCGCGTATTGAAAAGAAGGAGGGAAAGGCAAATCGCGTAGTTCTGTCGAAGGGGAATCATATCGATTTAGATCCTGAAAACGATTTTATATGTTTAGCCGTAGGAATGAGTCCTGATGTGGAACTGTTTAAAAACCAGGGACTCGAAATGAATAAGGACGGCATCATTGTGGATAGCCGCATGCGCACCAATATACCCGGAGTGTACGCCGCCGGGGATTGCTGCAGTTTTTTCTCGGGGATCGACAAAAAGCCTATCAGTGGAAAACTGGCTACCAACGCGGTCCCCATGGCAAAGATAGCGGCGCGCGTGGTAGCGGGCAAAGACGACGAATATCCCGGTTTTTTCAATGGCGCGGCTACCTGCGTCTATGATTATCGGATCGGCTCCACGGGATTCACGAAGGAGCTCGCAAGGCAACGTGGCATAGAGCCCGTCATAGGATGGGGGGAAACCACGGCTCTATTCCCCATGATGCCGAATTCGGGTAAAATACGCGTGAAAATCGTTGCGGACGTAAAAGACCTGCGCGTAATCGGGGGGCAGATTGTCAGCAGCCTTCCGGCAACTGATAAAACTGATATTATTACCCTCGCCATCCAGCGAGGACTCACCCTGAAGGGATTATCAAAACTCAGTTACAGCGCGCAGCCCTGGCAAAGCTTCATGCCCGCGCAAACTTCTATTGTACAGGCATGTGAGAACGCCCTGGATTCATTTATGGAGAAAAATAAGGAAATTGTCTATCCGGATGTGCTGGAGTGCGTATAAGGGAGCGCATCCCGACTCCGTTGCCATCTTCGTTTCATGAAAGAATCTTTACGTCTTTTGGGGAAAGATCGAGCATGAGTCCCTGGCCGCTGAAGGTCTTGATGAGTTTTCCCGCCTGTTTTTTCCCCAGAATCCTGGAAAACTTTCGTACCAGAGCCGCCCTGTGAAAGGAAACCTGTTGTCTCTCCACCTTTTGCTGGGGCCAAACTTCCTCATCTATCATGATATAGGAAACCAGATCTCCGGGCCGCCGCGCAAGGAATAAAAGAAGATTATACGGAAGAGGAGTGAGATGAATTTTCTCGCCTCTGCATTCCACCATGCCCGGTTCGGAAGTTCGAAAAATCAACAGGGACGAATCAGTGTCACTATCAGGGGCGACATCGGTTTTTTCATCAATCTCCGGGGGAACAATATCTTTCATTACCGTCGCAATCTCCTCGGATTGTACTTCATGGGCATTGGGGATGCAATCGAGTTCCTTTAGTATGGCTTGAACAGTCGGCTCGGGTAGAATACCGCGGAGATGCGCGGGATCGGCGTCCCTCAAGGCGTCCGGTGAATCAAAGCCTTCGCGGATCAAAGCCTGTAAATGGCTTCGTTCCAAACCTGCCGCATGAATCGAGGCGAGTCCAAGCCCCTTTTCATCGATTCCAAGCCGCAATCTTATCGCCAGGTTGTTCAGGAATTGCGTCACAGGTTTGGGAAGGCTGAACGCCTGTGAAAATTCGGCGCAGGACTGAACGATCCACGAGAAATGATCGGCGAGGCGAGAGATGGTTCCGGAGAGAACTCCGAAGCGTTCCTCGATCGCCAGGGTGTCGGCGTTTCCGATCCAATCGAGAAGCAAGAGCGTTTTTTTCAGGGAGGAAAAATCCTGTTCGGTGAAGCCTCCGGGGCGGGATATGATCTTTTTTAGAAAGGGAAGGGCTTCCAGGCGTTCCGCGGGAATATGCTCCCTTATGATTTCCACAGGATTGATGTTGCGTTTTTCATTGCGTGAGAGAGGGAGGTGAAAATCGTGGGAATCCGGCGTGAGGGAGGCGACAAGAAGGCAGTCGAACTCACCGGGCGCAGTTCCTTTCAATTCCTTCAGCCAATTTGAAAGAATGATGGAAGATTCGGGGAGAATGCCCGTTATTGCCGTGACATCGCCCATGCCGGTTGTTGCGAGGGCGTCGTCTTCGTTTATGGAAAGGAAGGATTTTGTAATTGCCTTTTGAATCTGATCGTTCAGGGTATTGGCAAACTCCGGTTCCCCGGCGCTCCAGACGCACAAGCCCGAATATGTTTTGAGGAGGAAACGGCAGAGTTCCTCTCTATCCTTGCAAACGCGCGAGGATACCAGATCCAGGATGAAGGGCGTACTTTCATGAA
>JAFGFK010000320.1 GCA_016931135.1 Candidatus Sumerlaeota bacterium
AGAAACGCAAATTCGGAAAAATCAATAGTCCCCCTGGTTATTCCAATCCCGGAGGGAATAAGATTGTCACGGATTTTCCTGGGATCCTTAATTGCATCCCCTGTTGATGCAACCTGATTAAAGACATTTCGCTTTACGGGATTCCCTTTTATGTTGCTTTCCGCTTCAAATTTCCAGAAAGAGAATTCGGTAAAGGAAATGACGCTTCCCTCTTGAAGATCGAAGGCGCGGGTCATGGTCATGGTCATATAGTTAAGTCCCTCCACCACGCCATGCACGATATCATAGTGGAAACCAATGGCAGGAGAGGTATCAGACCAGAAATCAGTCCATTGTTCTTGTTGGTGAATATATCCCAGCTCTGAAAATTCTGAATCATTATAATTTTCTATTTCTTCAGCATTAATGTTAACAGGGCGAAATACGGTTGTTTTTTTCAGGCGATCTAAATATTCTGTCGGAATGTCATCTGTTCCCATGATAAATCCAGTACAATCACAGTCTTTCCCTGGATACGGCTCGCAAAGATAATATTCGCCGTTCGGGGAAGAGAAATAATCAATATCGGAATCTCCAGAAGTATCGCTTGCGGAGGTCTTCTGGCTTAAATTGGCGCCCAGAAGATCGGAGGCAGTACGATCAATTCCATTATTTGTTATACTGGTGGATTGCGCAATATTTACACTCGAGTTGCTCTCCATCCCATAGTTATAATCGGTAAAGAGACAATTTTTGACTATCAGCTCGGTACTCGCATTATAATATGAATTCCCATATAGATATACAGCTTGTGAATTTTCCGCAAAAGTATCCCGGGCAAATGTGCAATTGTACAGGTTGAAATGATAATCTTGATCTCCATATCCCCACATGTTCTGATAGATTGTATCATTATATTCTCCTGCAAAAAGACAGTTGAAACATTCCAGCGTGATATCAATCTGATTCGGAGACCATGAAGGTCCAACCATTGTTATCCCTTTGCAGCGGAAAATAGAATCCCTGATTTTCATTATGAAATCGCCTGATGATGGTTCTTCTGAAATCTGATACATGATAGCATAAGATGACGCATCGGAAAACTTGGCAAACTGTATCTCCGAAAGAGATGTGAATGAAGGATGAATTTCGAAATAGTAAGTACTGTTTGAATTAGGGTTGCTGATCGTTTCCCCTACATCGTCATTATCATCATCCACAAACAGGGCGTAGTTGAAGGGGGTTCCCTTGATCAGGAGATTGCCTTCATCGATGTTGATCGTTGCGCCAAATTTGACGATTGCGCCCCCTTCGATTACAAGGGTTTGATCGGAATCAATTGTGTATTCATCCGAAATCCAGTAAGTGACTCCCGGTTGCCATGCCTCGCTCGCTTCTGCGGATGAGGAACGCGCCTCATAATCGAGGGTGATGGCGCCGGATGCGGAGTTTTCGGTAATATAACTGTATGGAACGCCTTCGGAATGCGTGAACTCTTTTATATCTATATTGGATACCTTGATGGTTTTATTCATGAATCGGGCGTTCGATGTATCATTTCCCACCCAGGCGCGGGAAGGCGCAAAGGCGCATAACGTCTTTTCCGATGACGTTTTGAAGATCAATTCGGAATTTTCCCCGGAAATCGCATCGCCCTCCACAACGCTCAGCGCCCCGCGTCCATCATCCAGAAGCGCTTGTGCCGCCGCTGTAGTTATGCTGTCATCGGTGATTTCCGTAATGACGCGCAGCTCCGCATGGGAGGCGTTTATGCCTGATAATGCCGGGGAGGGAAGATTGGCGGCGTTCCGGATAATGACATTCTGATGGAACGATCCCTTTTCATACGCAAGTTCGAGGTCGCCGCAGGAAAAGGCGTTTTCAAAGAGGATGCGATTTCCCACCGCTTCTCCCGAGACATATTGAGCGGATTCGATCGCAACCGAAGTCGATGTCGCCAGATCATGCCATGCCAGATATCCCGCATTGATTTGAAGGGATAATTCGGCTTTTTCCATTTCCCCTTCCGTATTCTTCTTCCGGAAAGGAATGGAGAGGGAAACAAGGGGTGTGGAATTTGCGTAAGTGGCGATTCTGACCTTGATCGGTCCTTTATCGATCTTCCAACCGGAAGAAGAATCTGTTTCAAAATTTGTGTTGGTAGGTTCCCAGGAAGGAGCTCCGAAGGTAGCGTTTGATTCATTCAGAGACGAATCATAACATAGTCCATCCCCTTTTTCCACGATTGCGCGCGTTTCCTGCAAGGTATCGCTGGCGCTTTCATCCTGATTGTAAATCGTGACATTATACGTGCGGTTATAGATGCGCGTGGTTGAATTACGAGCGGCGATATCCTCGGAATCGCTTACGAGTTCGATGTTCGAGGATGCGGCGAGACACAGGAAAGGAAGCAGCAAAAGAGCCGTCAGGATAGAGATAACCCAGGGTTTCGATTCAATTTTCATATTTTGTCCTCCTGAAAAAGATAGGGCGCGCATCAGTTTTCCGGGAAATCTCGAATAACCAACTGTTCATTCCAGTGGGATGGGTCTCCTGACCCGTCCTGCCAATTTCATTCACAATTTCCGAATTTTCCGGAAAACTGATGTGCGCCGAAAAGGTTGGAAAAATAAAAACGGGATCGAGCCGCGCATGGGAACGGATGTTCTCGCGGGGCTTGATCCCGGATATGATACGAAAAGATACGTGATGATCTACCTTCGATAGATCAACGGTGTGAGGGTGAGAATCCTCCTTCGCTGAAGCTACGGAGGACAGGGGAAGGAAGGAAGGAAGGAAGGAAGGAAGGAAGGAAGGGCAAGAATCATGCCGATCCGGAGAATTATTTTCCTTCCTGCTCGATCAGAGGCAGAAATCGCTTTTGGCAAAAATTGAACCAAGAAAGTGAGCCCCTCCGATTTGATATTATTGAAACAGGAAGATATTCTAATTCTTTTCTGTTTGTCAATAATAATTTTATATAATTTTTACATTTGATAGAGTTTGAGGCTTTTCAAAAGGGTTTCTGTAATGCGTTTGCGGTAGGGGTGTATTTTGGGTTCGCCGTCGGGATGCACGGTATTGGTATTGAATATAAGGAAGGTTTTAGAGTTTTTGTCGATCCAGATATAGGTTCCTGTCCATCCCGTATGGCCTATAAAAGACGCATCCGGCGCGTTCGGGACAGTGTAGGGCGGTTCCATGTAACAGATCCAACCGAGGCATCTTCTCGTTATCTCGCCTTTGAAATCGGGCTTTTTCTGGGAATCATAGGTAGATAGGGTAATCTGAAGGCTTGTCCAGAGATCGATGGTTTCGGGTTTGAATATCCTGACATTATTGTATCTCCCCTTATTGAGGATCATTTGCGCCATAACCGCCATATCATGGGAGCTCATGAAAAGTCCGGCGTTTCCGGGGCAATGTTCGGGGGTGGCGGTATGATAACGGGCAAGGGGATCATGGACAATCCCGACGCCTGTAACCGTATCGCCTTTTGAGGTTGGCGCGGTTCGTTTGAGCTGTTCTTCTGTGAGGAAATATCCCGAGCTTTCGAGATGGAGGGGGTTCCAGACCCTTTTTTTGAGGAAGTCATGCATGCTTTCCCCCGCAACCGTCTCGTTGACGCGAGCAAGCGTCAGATAATTCAAACAGGAATACAGGGTAAATTCCCCGGTGGGATAGCGTTTCCCCAGGGAGCAGATGTAGTCGATGAGGGCGTCCGCCTGCGTTTTATTTCCTCTTTTGTTATCCGCCTCCTTCCAGTCGCAATAGGGGGGTAATCCCGATGTATGGGTAAGGAGGTTCCAGATGGTAACGTCTCCTTTGCCATTTTGCGCAAATTGGGGAAGGATATCGGCGACTTTGGTTTGAAGGGTGATTTTTCCATCTTCGAGCAGAAGCATGGTCATTGTCGATGTGCCCAGAATCTTGGAACAGGAGGCAAGATCGAAAATGGTATCTTTTGTCATGGGGTCCAGGTAGGGGCGAATCCTGCGATTTCCATACGACTTGAAGAAAGCGATCTTATTATCTTTACCGATGAGGGCGACCGCTCCGGGGGCGTCATTATTCCTGATCGCCTCTTCAACAATGACATCGATTTTCTGGAGAATATTTGGGTTTATCTCAAGGTTTTCCGGGGAATCCGATCCCAGGGGGAGATAAGGGGAGGAATCAAAATTATTTTTCGAACAACTCAGGGATAGAATGAGTACAAACAGCAGGATGGATATGGAAAAAAAACGGTTAAACGCGAACATTTTTTCTTTTTCTCCCTTCAGGAACGATTAATTTTGGTTTTTCTCCTTGAATACAAGGCAACGCTCATCACTATAATTCATTAATATATTTTACAGAAACCCAAAATGCCAACAAAACAAACTTTTTGTATATGTGAACCGTTAAAGAAAATAAGTCAAACTACTTTTTATCAAAATGGATCATTATTTTAATTACTTTGGTCGCGCGTTTGAGAATTCAGACTTTATCAGCCTGACTTACCAGGCATTCGGGATATTCGTGGCAATCATCCTGATATTTCTTATTGCCAAGCTTCTGAAAGCCACGGTGAACAGCCGAATCAGAAAGATCACCAATTTTACAATGGACTTTGATGATTTAAAAGAGATGAGAAAGACGGGGCTGATATCGAATGAGGAATTCGAAAGAATCCGATCGGGGCTGGTGAAGCGATTTGTACAAACCCCATCTGTCGAACCTGCAGAATCGGGGGAAAAATTTGTGGAGAAGTCCGCCCCGAATCCCAAACTGGAGCTGGATTTAAAGCAAACCATGGAAAATCCGGCGCCTGCTCCCGGCAAAACGGGGAGACCCTCCTCCCAACCCATTGATATCGATGACCTTTTAAAAAAAGGCTTGATAACCCAGGAGGAATTTCAAAAACTCTCGGAAATTAATCAAAAAAAAATGTAACATTTCAGGTGTTTGGAAAACATTGATACATGACAATTACCATACTTACATATCATCACATTGACAAAGTTCCGAACAGCCATCCTGGAGCGAACCTTTTCGTCAATCCGGAAGAGTTCAGGCGCCAAATGGAATTTCTGAAGAAAAACGGTTTCAGCATAGTTTCCCTGGACGATATCCGGGCGGGTTTATTCGGAGAAAAAGACATTCC
>JAFGFK010000321.1 GCA_016931135.1 Candidatus Sumerlaeota bacterium
AAATTTAAAATTTAAAATGTTTTTAGAGAAAAAAATATTGGATGCTGGTTGTGGGTTGTGGATTGTGGGTTGATGGATATGGGACGTATTGTCACGGCGTAATCGGAGTTGAAGCCGGATGGATACTGGATGATTGCCATCGGGCGTTATGTAAATCGAAGGGCGCATGACATTTTCTTCCATTGAATTTACAGTTCGGTCATTTCGTATTTGAGATAGCGTGTGAACGCCTCGCGAACCGGTATGGAAACAGAGCCCGGGGTAACGCTGACATGGTGTCTGTATCCCTGGCGCCCGATGATTTCCAGTTTTTTCTGCAAATCAGAAATATGGGCAACGCCGGCGCAGCCGAAAAATTCCTCTTGAATCGAATTGTCCGTAAATTCGCCCTCACCCAGATAAAACAAAACCTTCCCCTCCTGGGTTTTTATGCTGGAAAAGGTGAAAGGAAATTTTGCAATGCGCCCGACGTTGCAGCCAAACGAGCGTCCGGCGCCAATCGCCTTGGCAAACATGGGATGATCCACGATCTGTCCCTTTCCCCGCATCAACGATTGTGGAATGGAACCACAATGGAACAGGATACATTTATCCGGATCTTCGCCATAGTTGTTGTTCCAATCAAGGCATGCGGGAGATTTTCCCGAGGCAAGGGAAAGCCCCATCATCACAAGGGCGTTGCAAACATCGGTTTCGCACGCTGCAGGGATACAGCGATCGTTGAGATCGCTCAAAATTACACAGGGAGATACGCCCAATTCCTTTTCGATCTCCAGCCAGCAGCGCACGGCAACCGCGTCCAGGCTGTATTCCTGTATCATATCATCCAGAACCACGGAGAGTTTTACAAGGTTGGAAAATGTTTCATCGGGAACGCCTTTCCAGGAGGTATAGTCTTTCAGATATTCCGCCTTGTTTCTGTAGGGGGCAATGTTCTTATCCACATCGCGGAAGCGAAGGAAGACATCGGCAAGATCGAATGTCTCCGTGGTGACGCCATAACGCTGGAGGGCGAGTTCATCGAAACGTATTGTCTTGAAGGGAGTGGTGCGCGCCCCGATCATTCCGATAGTGAGCCGTTTCATGCGATTGACTATCCTGCATACTCCCGCGAAATCCTCCAGATGCCGTTGGAATGCGTTTGAATCCGGCGCAACGGTATGAGGGGGGAATATGGTAAACGGGATGCCGTATTGATAGAAAACATCCATCACGGAGAACTTCCCGCAGAATGCGTCGCGGCGATGGGCAAAGTCCATTTTATCGATCTCATCCGGATAAGCATGAATGAGGATGGGAACGCCGGCATCCTGCAACGCTGCGACAGCGCCGGTTTCATCGCCGAAGTTGGGTAGAGAGAGGATCACGCCGTGAAATTTGCCGCGGTTGGCATCGAGAAACGCTGCGAAGCGGCGTCCCTCCTCCACGGTTTCAACAGCGCCGAAGCGCGTGGCGTCAGGATCGAGAAGGAGCGCGCCGTACCCGGAACGTTCCACAATGGTTTGCAATTCGCGGCGGGCGCCCTCAATGAGCGTTTCCGGAAAGAATCCGCGATTCCCGAAAAACAGAGCGAACGTTGTTTGTTCCATATCGATCTCCCTTGTATCTTTTAAATGAAACTGTAATGTTTCTAATGTATATATTTTTCCCTTGTCAATATAAGATTATGCATCTGATTATGCAGAAAAACAGCGATAGTAAATTTAACCTCTTGACAACATACAAATATAAATCATGGTCAAATGTTGTTTGTTGTTTTTCATTTTTCATTTTTCATTTCTTGTTCCTAGTCGCGTCGAAGTCATCACGCCTAAGGCGTGATAACGAAGAGGGATACATTTTTCATTTCCTTATGGGAGGTTGAATATGTACGGAAATTACGAAAAATCATTCAAGGGAATCCTTGTTATCTTCTGCATGTTTCTGGTATTCACCTGTTCAATACAGGCGCAAGAAAAAAAAGAACCGAAGCAAACGCCGCTTCCGGTTATCATGGTGAATCCGGAAATCGACAATGTGGAACCCTTCGGCTATCTTGCGAAACCCGCCACATGCTTATCCGTAATCGGCGCTCCAGATGGAACTCAGGTTTGTTTTGATGGTTCTCTCTATACCGCTTCCTCGGAACTCGTTTTCTTTTATGGAGAGCCTTTGAAACCCATCATGGCTCGCGCCAAAACCCTCCTCGAGGGATGGATTCCGGTTATCCGGTATTCCGTTCAGGATGGTGATGTCGAATACAGAATCGAGGCGTTCGCCTCCATGCTCACTCCCGGCGATCTCCTCTCCCCCATGATCAACTTTGTCAGGGTGGAAATGGAAAATAAGGGAAAGAAAGAGGTCAAAGCCGTATTTGCAGCCGGGACAAGATTTACAGGCGAGGATCACAGGTTCCGTTACAGGAAACCCGATTCCTTTTCTCCTGCTTGGATGTATGAAATGACAGAAGGCGAATTGATCCGCGATGGGAAGATGATCCTTTGTTATCCAAAGGGCGGGGAAAGGCTTGCCACGCCTGATGCCCCTTACAAATCCAGATTCAAGGGCAGCGAATTTTTCATAACAGACAGGGCGGAGGTTGGATTGGTGAAATACGCCCCAACGCTTTCTCCCGGGAAGAAATATTCCCTCATTTTTAAACACCCCTTCCTTGCGGTTCCGGTTTCTGAAAAGGAAAATATCGAAACGGTCAAACA
>JAFGFK010000322.1 GCA_016931135.1 Candidatus Sumerlaeota bacterium
CTGAAAGCCCTCGAAGGCGAAAACGACGCCACTCTTTCACAACAGATGACCCTCTTCCACGAACGCGCTTTGCCGAACCTTTCGGATAACATCAAATGTGGGAACTCCCTTATCTCCTCCGACTTTTCCATGATTCCCGAAGACCTTGTTCGCGTTCGCGCCTTCGACTGGCACACTCAGTTCCCCGATGCCATGAAAGCCGGCGGCTTCGATGCGGTCATTGGTAATCCGCCTTACGGTGCATTATTATCTGAAATTGAGACAAAATATCTTCGCGGCAAATATCAGTCGGCAGCATATCAAATTGATACTTATCCGATTTTTGCAGAACGCGCTCTCGGTTTAATCAAGAACGGCGCATTTTTGGGAGTAATCATTCCTTCGGCTTGGGTTGCTTCTAAATACAATATTAGATTTCGACAATTCCTTTGCCAATCCCTTCAACCGACAACTATCGTTGTCGCTCAAAAGGATGTCTTTAAAGATGCAACTGTCGAAACTGTTGTGATCATTTGCCAAAAGAAATTGCGTGACTTCTGTGAAATAAAAATTGAAAGATGGGATACTTCTCCTAAAAAGAAATATATCCTTCCATCCAAGCGTATCATCGAAGACCCAGCTAGCATTTTTCCGATCTATCGTGAACCAGAAGTAGATAAGATAATCGCGAAATTATCATCGACAAAAAGACGTTTTGGAAACTATGTCGAAGCTGTTTGGGGAGTCAAGGTGTATCAAAAGGGAAAAGGCAAACCTCCGCAAAAAGGAACTGAATCAGAATCGCGATGTTTTCATGCGGAAAAGAAATTAAAGGATACACACAGGAGACTTCTTGGCGGTAGCGAAGTCCATCGTTATGAATTGGACTGGAGGGGGGGGTGGCTTAACTACGGTATCTGGCTCGCAGAGCCTCGCACATCGGATTGGTTTGAAAATGAACGCGTATTGATTCGTGAAGTGACTTCTAATGGATGTATTCAAGCTGTAATAACAAAAGAATCCTTTGTTTTTTCCAATTCATTAGATGGATTGAGATTGAATCAAGAAGTTGAAGTTCCGCTTAAACTTTTTCTTGCACTACTTAACTCAAAAGTTCTCTCTTTTTACAACTCGAACACATCAGCCAACGCGTTCAAAGGTGTGTTTCCAAAGGTTTTGATTAAAGACATTTTAGCGTTTCCGCTTCCGCCCGACGAAAATGAAAAAGCGGAAGCCCATTTGGTGGTATTGGTTGACAAAATGCTAGTATTGACACCGAAGTTGCGGAAAACCACATCAGAATCCGAAAAAGCCGCATTGCAGAACGCCATAACGACGACCGACGCGGAAATAGACCGTATTGTGTATGAACTTTACGGCTTGACAGAAGAAGAAATCAAAATTGTGGAAGGTGAATGTTGATGTTTTCGTAGTTCGATATAATTTGAATGGTATTGTTAAACTTTGGTATATGTATTAGGAGATACTTATGAAGAAATACACTACAGATCATATGAGCTCAAAAGATAGACAAAATCTTTCGGGTAATTTATTGAGTTCAATGGGCAATGATAATATTCGAGGCAATCATATTTACTATTTTGAAAATAAAATCTCTGAATACAAAGAAAATAAAAATAAAAACTTAAGTTCTTCTCCTAATTACTATGCGTGGCTTTGCCTTATGTCAGAGCATATTTTTTGGCGTATGAAATCATTTTGTTTCAAGCAAAGCGATTTGAAAGAGGATAATCTGAACTTGGTGTATAATGAACTTATAACTGAGTTCTGTGAAATTTGCCGAAACCTGGATATATATTCGAAAGAAGATATTCATGATAAATTTACTCAAGATTATATGATAGAAGTAATAGCGTGGTATTCAAATCCGAAAAATTTTATTGAGGCAAAATCTGAGTTTGATTTTCTTATCTCAATTATGAATAAAGGACTAGGTATATCTGTAATTTTTTAAGATTCGTTGATGTTCTGTGTGAAATTTTGTATCATTGATTTTGCGCATGGTCCTGAGTGATTTTCATCGATCCGGAAGGGTGTTGCCACCAATCGCGTCCTTTCAATAGATTCCTGTTGATAATATATACCCTTATCCCTTATAAATCAAGACAGTCTGGTTGGTTGATTGGATTCTATCATTTTGTTCGGAAAAGAATATGCGTATAATACGAGTTTATGTTGATACATCGGTCTTCGGTGGAACGCAGGATGAAGAAGAAAATGAAAATATTTGACTGTGTGGAGATGAAGAATCAAATTCAGTCTGAAATGCTTGCGGAATATGAAGGGCATAAAAATAAATATAAATCCTTTGCTGATTTTGTCAAAGATGAAGCCGCGAAATCACCATGGGTGCGGCAGATGCGAAGGAATCTAAAAGTTTCAATGCATTGAGGTATGGAAGAAATAACAGCATCGGGATGATGAATGAAACTAAGACGATTTTACCCGTACTTTTTCGCCGTTTTGGCTTTTATGCTTACGGTAAGGATTATTCCCGTTTCATGGTGCGCGCGCGCGGCGGCAAAATGGATGAACGGGAATCTCAAAACTCAAGAATCATTTGCGCGCGGCGTCGAACGCATCGTTCTTCATAACGACCTGGCGCGTTCGGATTTCAATACAGGATGGGATCAGTTCAATGGCGAATGGCTCTTCGGAACTTATCTCATGGCGGGAATCGGCTTCGGGCAAATGGCGCTCGAACGCCCCGAAATTCGGATGCGCCATTCGGAACTCATGAGCCGCTGCATCGAAAAAATCCTTTCAAAGGAGGTCAGAGCCTTCGATGCGGAAATGTGGGGGGAAGACCCCATCGATGGCATCGAAGGAGACCATGCCCATGCAGCCTACCTGGGCTATCTCAATCTCCTCCTTGGATTGCGCCGCCTCGCCACCGGCGAATCTGATTACGCCGAACTCAACGACCGCATCACAAACGCCCTCATCCGGCACATGAACCAGAGCCCGATCCTTCTTATCGAAAGCTATCCGGGCGAGACGTACCCGGTTGACAATTGCTTCGTAATCGGATCGATCGGCATCCACGGGCGCGTCACAGGAGCCGATCATGGTGAACTTATTCAAAAATGGATTGCCCATACTCGGGAGAAATATGTCGATCCGAAAACAGGTCTCCTGATACAGTCGGTTAACGCTTCCGACGGCTCTGCATACGATGCGCCGAGGGGTTCGGGAACTGCGCTTGGTTTGTTCGCCGTTCATTACGCCGATCCGGAATTTGCCCGGGATTTATACCGGGGAATAAAGAAAACCCTGGCGCGGTCTTTTCTTGGATTCGGCGTGGTTAGGGAATACCCGGAGGGCGCGCCCGGAAGGGGAGATATCGACTCCGGTCCGATTGTCCTCGGTTACGGCTTGTCTGCAACCGGATTTACGATTGCCGGCGCCCGCATGAATGGCGACGCCAAATTTTTCAGAAGGCTGTTCGCCACGACCGATCTCTTTGGCGCGCCGGCGCATCTCAAAAACCGCCGCGAATATGTCTCGGGCGGCGCCATCGGAAACGCCATCCTCTTCGCGATGATGACCGCCCCGAAGGCGCTTCCATCCATACAAGGAGAAAGCCAATGAAAAAACGAACCTGGTGGAATCCTCGGCTGAATATTGTCTCCATCTGCATTGTGATGTGGTTTGTTCATGCTGTTCTGAAATACATCCTTGCCCGAACCGATGTTGTCTCCCGCATGTTCGCTTACGGGGAGCAGGTTCCCTTATGGATGGCATTGATTGCCGTGATCTTTGTCTTGATCCGGCTTTTTGTGATCATCATTATCCCGGGGATTATCGCCTGGAAGGCGGCTCTGGCGGCGTATCGGATTTTCAGTAGTGGTAAGAAAATTTAGGCATAGCCCCTGAAGATTTTTCTATAATATTCTGATCTTGACGCACACTCATTTGATCTATTATTATCCTTTTAGTAGATGAGATAATGACGCATTTTTCGATGAAACTGGTTTACAGAATAATATATTAATGGAGAAGTTTTTAATGGAAGCATACAAAATCGAGAAAAGGATTGGGAGGCGCTGAAGTGTTGACCAAAGACGAAAAGATATTAAAATACGAACATGTCCGTACAATAAAAGCCTAGTATCCGAAGAAAAATGGCAGGTATCCATCCTCGCGGCTGAAAAGAAATCCGGGATTACCCCAATACTCGGGATTACCAAAGCAATCGCCAAGTGACGGCGCAATCCAGACTTCCCCTGAAGGAGTGACCTGGATTAAGTCATCAAATCCATCTGCATTCGCATCAACAAGCAGGGGATAATATCCTTCCATCTCATCATAATAAAAATTCAACCATCCCCAACGAGTGGGCGGCTCATACATCGTTTTCTCGGATAATGCCACCCAGACATCCCTGTATTCCGTCACCTGGATCAAGTCGCTCGCGCCATCCCCGTTCGCATCTCCTGTTAAAGGCAGAGCGCCGTTAATCCCCGGTTCGCCCCTGTTGAAGCGGTATCCGATCCAACCCCAGCGCGACGGCGCCCCGTATGATCTTTCTGATGGTATGGACAGGGCAACCCAGGCGTCGCTATACTCTGTTACCTGGATCAGATCGGAGGCGCCATCCCCGTTTGCATCGCCGGAAAGGGGCAGCCAGCCATGATATCCATCCCGTTCATCATATTTGAAACCGAGCCACCCCCAGCGTTTGGGAGTCGCCACGTAGGATACCTCCGAAATCAGCGCCACCCACGCATCGCCGTATTCCGTTACCTGGATCAAATCAACAAGGCGTTTCCCATCCGCGTTTCCGCACAGAAGATGCCATTTGTTTAATGGATTATAATGGAATCCAAGCCAACCCAGGCGATAGGGATTTTCCAAAGGAGGGAAGCCATGGCACACAGAAACGTGAAGATCGCCTTCAGGCTTGATCATTCCCAGCATGGTTTCGAGCGGCGGCGTGTCTATCCACAGGCAATTATCCGGTCCCCCGTAAGCCCCCATATCGCACCTTCGCGTTCCCTTTCCAGGGGGATAGCATGCATCATCCATGTCCGGATTCGCATCCCCGGCATCGATGCAGGGGGAATCATTCCTGAGTTGATAATCCAGGAAACTTTTAAAGAGGGGATCGAGAGAAATATTTCCATCCGCCCCCGCGCCTTCCCTATAACAACAGTATTCTATTTTTCCCGTGGTGGAAGCGGAATGGATATCCCCCCCCCTCATTATTCCATGAAATGGAATTGGAGATCGTGCCGGAATCATTATAGACGCCGCTGGATAGAGAATCCATAGATGTGTTATCGGTTATTGTACAATTATTTATTGTGGCACGGAAATTATAAATTCCACCTCCCTTGGTGTCCGCTTGATTATTATTTATAATACAATTTCTCATCATTCCCCGATAATTACAGACTCCCCCTCCCCCTATATTGGATAAGTTACCATAAATAATGGAATGTGATATTGTTCCATAATAATTGTAAACGCCTCCTCCATTATTTGTTCCATGATTACCATAAACCGAACAATTAGAAACGAGTCCATTATAACTATTAAAGATTCCCCCTCCTTCAAGAATAGACAGATTGTCGTAAAGCGCGCAATTTGAAACTTTTCCCTCATAATAGTTATAAATTCCCCCTCCTTGATCAATTGAATTGTTATTATATATTACGGAATCATTAACTATGCCATAAATATGATTATAGATTCCACCACCGCATTTCGCCGTGCAATCGGAAATACTACAGTGAGCAACTGTTCCCAAGTTATAAATTCCCCCTCCGTCTCCATCAATATTTCCTCTTGTTATATGAAATCCATCTATAACGCCATTATTTGTTATACATCGGCGTAAATTTTCCCCGTCTATAATCGTAGGACTAATGGACCAATCCCGTTGTTCAAGATTTGTTTCTGTCCCTTCAAATCCGCCCAGGAGCATAACTGCTCCTGGTATGTTAATTGTTTCCCCCTCCATAAAGGTTCCCTTTGCTACCCAGATTTCGTGTGAAGAATCGCTAAGAAAAGTCCTGTCAATTGATTTTTTGAAGGTCTTGAGCGCTGATTCCCAACTTTCCCCATCCGCGTCGTCATTTCCTTCAGGTTTTACATATAATCTCTTTGCGGGCTCAGGTTCATCGGGAAGATATTCATCCGGGGATTCATAAGCGCCAATACATATCTTGGCGTCTCCTCCTGGCCTGGGATTCCCTTCCATGTCCTCCAATGGAGAACCGTCTAATGTTCCTGCATCGATACAGGGAGAACCGTTCTTCAGATGAAAATCCCAAGTGGACATGTCTCCTGAGGTATTAACGAAAAGTGGATTAGCGGAGAAATTCCCATCATCATCTGAGGCGCTTCCAAAACAGCTAAATTTAAATCCGGCCAATGAATTATAAGCGTCTCCTCCAACATTTTTCCATAAAATGGAATTTATCACTGCGCTATCATCAATATTATATATTCCGCCGCCTAATGATGACGCCTGATTTCCATAAACCGTGCAATTGGTTACTATACTATTGTTTTCATTGTATATTCCACCTCCATCCATCAATGCCAGGTTTCCATAAGCCATACAATTGTTCAATGTTCCATGATTATCAAATCCACCTCCATAGTTTGATTGATTGTTGAATGATGCGCAATTGTTTACTATTCCACCTATATTTCGAATCCCTCCTCCATCAGATGTAGCTTCGTTGCTATAAGCGATGCAATGTGTTACAGTTCCTATTCCATTGGTAATTCCTCCTCCTGAACTAGACTTGTTATTAAATACAATACAATGGGAAATAATGCCACACCAATTTTTTACTCCCCCCCCAATTTCTGTTGCCTGATTTTTATATATTAAGCAATTCTGTACCAAGCCTCCCCAATTATTGATACCACCCCTTCTTGATCACTGTTACCGTTTGTAACGTTGAATCCATCTATAGATCCAAAATTTATAACACATCCATACGAAGTGGAGCCATCAATTACTGTGGGATTGTTCTCCCAATCTCTTTGTTCCCGTATTATTTCAGTTCCGGCAAAACCACCATATAAATAAACATACGACGGGATATTGATCATTTCCCCCTCCATATAGGTTCCTTTTGCCACCCAGATTTCGTAAAGCGAATCAAACTGTAAGGATTGGGAAATAGTCTTTTTGAGGGTTTTGAACGCCGTTCCCCAGCTCATTCCATCCGCGTCGTCATTTCCATCAGGTTTGACATACAATCTCTTTGATGGTTCAGGTTCTCCCGGAATGTATTCATTGGGGGATTCATAAGCGCCCAGGCAGACCATTCCATCACCGCCCGGGCGGAGATTTCCATCAAGGTCCGTATCCGGAAAAGGCGTTGCGTTCAAGGTTCCCGCATCGATACAAGGAGAGCCATCTTTCAGATGAAAATCCCACGTTGATATATCGCCAGCAGTATTCTCAAAAAGAGGATTTGCCGGGAAATTTCCATCTTCATTCAGGGCGTTTCCGAAACAGCAATATTTCACACCAAGAGAATAATCTAAAATGTCTCCCCCTGTATTCTTCCATGAAATTGAATTGGTTACTGTACCGCCATAATGTAAAATTCCTCCAGTTCTATTTGTTGACTTATTCCCATATACCGTGCAGTGGGTAATGTTGCCATCCATATTATAGATTCCGCCTGTATTCAACGACTGATTATTGTATATAACGCTATTGTTGAATGATCCCCTCTCATTAAATACTCCCCCCCCATTGTTTTTTGCTTCGTTACCATAAACAATGCAATTTGTCATTGTTCCTGCATAATTTCGTATCCCACCACCCAATCTTGCAATATTATTGAAAATAATGCAACCATCCATTATCCCGTTATTATTATAAACTCCGCCACCAGAATACTCTGCTTCATTATTGTGAATAGCGCAATTCATTATAATACATATATTCTCAATTCCACCACCTTCCAAAGTATTTCCTCTAGTGATATTAAATCCGTTACAAATACCATAATTTATTACGCATTGATGGGCATTATTGCCATCGATGATTGTGGGATTGGCTTTCCAATTTCTCTGCTCGAGTTCCACTTCTGTTCCGTTAAATCCTCCATAAAAGGAAACGTTTGATCCTATCTTTATTTCTGCGCCTTCCATGTAAGTTCCTTCAGCCACCCATACCTCGTCGCCACTTTTGGCAAGCGTTGATGCTTTTGTCAGTGTCCCCAGGGCATTTTCCCAATCTGAACCGGTTTGATTTCCACTCCCCCCTGGTTTCACATAATACCTTGCCCCATATAATTCCATGCATAATCCGGTAAGCGTTATAATAAGTATTAAAATGATCGATTTTCTCATAAAACCCCTCCTCAACAATACAAAATCACAGTTACTTAGACGGAATATGGGTATATCAGGTTGACGCAAAATACAAAATTCCATCCCTGAATCTTATTTTTTTAACTCTCCTGATCGATAAAGGAGTTGGCTATGTACTGAATTTGAGATGTTTCATGTTTCTGTTTTTGAGAATGAGATTTCCTTAATTGCACTTATTTGCCAGATTGACCCCATTTTCGCGTCCCCCTTCTTTTTGGTTGACCCTGTCTTCCCTGTGGATTAATCATAACCTTGACTTTTTATGTTGGGACAACATCATCATCGAATTAAAGGAATAATATTACTTCCTGGAGATTACCTTGAAAAAGAAGAGTGAAAATTACATCGTTTTTGCGCGGAAATGGCGTCCCCAAACCTTCGAGGAGGTCGTCGGGCAGACAACCGTCAAACGCCAGCTCCAGAACGCCCTCTCGGAAAAACGCATCGCTAACGCCTATCTCTTCGCAGGTCCCCGCGGCGTGGGCAAAACAAGCGTTGCCCGCATCCTCGCCAAAGCGCTCAATTGTGAAAAAGGCGTTACCGCCACTCCCTGCAATAAATGCGATCAATGCGTTTCCATAACCCACGGCAACTCCATGGATGTGATTGAAATTGACGGCGCCTCCTATACAGGCATCGATTCCATACGCGACCTCCAGGAAGGCATCAACCGCACCCCCTTTGCCGCGCGCAAAAAGGTGTATATCATCGATGAAGTCCACATGCTCAGCGGCTCAGCCTTCAACGCCCTTCTGAAAACCCTGGAGGAACCCCCTTCCTTCGTAGTCTTCATCTTCGCCACCACCCAGATCGAGAAAATCCCGGAAACCATCAAGAGCAGGTGCCAGATTTTTCCCTTCGAGCGCATCTCGAACAAGGACATCATCGATCGTCTCGATTTGATCCTTTCCCAGGAAAAGGGGATCAAGATGAACCCCGAGGAAAAATTGCCCATCCTCGAGGCAATCGCCTCCAGCTCCGAAGGCGGCATGCGCGACGCCGAAGTCGCCCTGGATCAACTCATCTCCCTTTCCGCAGGGAAACTCAAGTTCGAACATGTGAGCCAGCTCCTCGGACTCGTGGAACTCGACCTCCTCATCGGCGCCTTGCAGGATATTGTACGGAAGGATGTCAAAGCCCTCCTCGAGCGCGTGGCAAAACTCGTTGAAAAAGGACGCGACCTCGAACGTTTCGTGAAAACATTCCAGGCGTTTCTTCGCGATCTCCTGATCCTCAAAGCGGGCGGAGGCGCCACCATCGCCGATTACTCCAGAGAACGCCTCGAAGATATACGGAATATCCTTCAGAACGTCTCCCTCGCCTTCCTCCTCAACGTGATGAATAATTTCTTCTCCCTCGAGGAACGGATGAAATCCTCCGCTCATATCCGCTTCCTCCTCGAATTCGTCTTTATTAAATTGTGCGTGATACAGGATAACGTGGATATCGATTCGATCATGGATAAACTGGAACAGATGCAGAAAAACCTCCCCGCAGCTCCGGCAAGAAGCGCTTCTTACTCCCCGCCCCCTCTCCCCGGGATCCCGGATACCCCAGATATCTTCAACAACAAGGCGAAAAATCGCAACTCCGCTCAGGAGATCAAACTCGATCCCCTTGATGAGAAAACCCTGCTCGATACAACTCAGTTATGGGAAAAATTCAAAACCCATGTTGCGGAAAGAAAACACGTGCTCGATGATGTCCTGAACCGCTGCTCGATCATCTCTTTCAGAAACAATGCCCTCGTTATCCAGTCTTCCCCCGGTTATGATGAAAAGTTTCTCACGACGCCCGACAGCCTGAACATCATGGAGGCAATCCTCAATGGTCTTGTCGGTTCCACCTGCAAAATACGAATCCAGTCTGCATCGCCTTCACCTCAGCCCGCTTTAAACCCGTTGTCCGAACTCCCTTGCGCCCTTTCCTCACCGCCAATCAATGGGGAAGAGGGAGACTCTGAATCGCAGGATGAAGTAATCTCCCTGGAACAGGATGACATCGAACAGGATCCTGTTACCGAGAGAAAAAAAACCGAAACAACCGATGATTTGAATCTGGAGAAATATCGCCATCTGTTTCAGGAAACCTCTGTTCCACGGAAAATAGCGCTTGATATCCTGAAAAAAAATCCTGACATACAAAAGGCTGTGGAGTTGATCAAAAAAACATTCAACGCCCAGATGGAAAGTTTTGACGGTAAAAAAATTTCCTGAATCTGAACACGGAGGACACGATATGTTTGATTTCAAACAACTGCAAAAGATGCAGCAGGATCTCCAGGAACGCATGGCAAAAATGGATGAAGA
>JAFGFK010000323.1 GCA_016931135.1 Candidatus Sumerlaeota bacterium
CGACACCTCCGATGGCGGCGGCGGGTACGCCTGGTCCGTTATCATGACCCGCTCTACGGATATCTATGTGAGCCTGAGTGGAAGAACGACCTTCGCCAATAATAACGGCGCAAGCAGGTTCAACTCCATTCATGCCAACGCCGGCGGCGGCCATGGCTCCGAGATGTTCTGCTATACTTATGGCTCGAGCTCCAGCTTCGCCATGAGAAACCTGATGCAGAATGAACTCATTGCCCATGGCGGACTTTACAATCGCGGCAACAAGGTGGCGAACTTCTATGTTACCAAATATACCAATATGCCATCCACCCTCTCCGAGAATGGTTTCTGCGACAATTACAGCGACTCCACGCACCTCAACAGCTCTTCATGGCGCAATAACGTCGCCCTTGGCTTCCTGCACGCCATTCAACGTCATTATGGCTATTCCGCCTACACCCCGGGTTCCCACGTTACAAAGATCGTGGATAACGCCAACGCTGGATTCAGCTGCTCTGCGAATTGGGCGACAAGCTCCAGTAGCGCGGATAAGTACGGCTCGAATTACCGTTGGCACAGCACTGTCGCCGCGAGCGATACCGCAAACTGGAACGTATCGCTCCCCAGCTCCGGAACATGGACCGTTTACGCCTGGTGGCCCCAGGGATCAAACCGTCATCCTCAAACTCCCTACCTCGTTTATTATTCCGGCGGCTCCGCAAACATTAAAGTCAATCAGCAGGTCAATGGCGGTAAGTGGAATACTTTGACGAGCAAATCCATGAACTCCGGTTCCAATAACGTGAAGCTTTCCTGCTGGGCATCCACCGGTTATGTCGTTATTGCCGACGCCATCAAGTGGTATAAATAAGCCTGATTGATCGGCGAATATGAAAGGGACTCTCTTTTCTTGGAGGAGAGAGTCCCTTTTTTTTTCTTTAGGACATTTTAAATTTTAAATTGTATATTTTTCATTTTTCATTTTGATGGGATTCTCCCATCTCTTTCATCTTCCGCCACAGGGTGGCTGCGCTGATTCCCAGAACCTGCGCCGCTTTTGTCCTGTTCCCTCCGGTATGCGCGAGGATGTTTTTTATATGCTGCCTTTCCACCTGCTCCAAAGATGATTCCAGGGAATATATCCCCTGGGTGGGATCGGAATAACGCGAAATATTCGCCGGCAGATTCTCCGGAAGAATCACGCCGTTTCTACATACGACCGCAGCGCGCTCCAGCGCGTTTTCCAGCTGCCGGATGTTGCCGGGCCATGTGTATTCCTGCAAAATATCAAGCGTGGATGCATCCAGGCGCAAATTTGCGATCTTGAGGTTCTTCGCCAGTTTTTTGATGAAATAACGCGCCATGGGTAGTATATCATCCTTCCTTTCCCGAAGCGGCGGGATGAATATCTCTACTACCGCAAGCCGGTAATACAAATCCTCCCTGAAATTTTCCTCTGATATTTCCTTTTGAAGATTCTTGTTTGTCGCCGCCATGATACGAACGTCGATCTTACGCGGCTTGTTTTCACCGAGCCGAAGAATCTCCCTTTCCTGAAGAACGCGGAGCAGTTTGATCTGCATGGCGGGGGAGATGTCGCCTATTTCATCGAGGAATATCGCGCCTTTTCGCGTCTCCTCGAACAGCCCGATGCGCTCCCGAACCGCGCCTGTAAACGCCCCTCTCGTATGCCCGAAAAGTTCGCTTTCCAGTAACGTATCCGGAAGCGCCCCGCAATTGATCGCCAGAAAAGGACCGCTTGCCCTGTGCGAAAGACTGTGAATGTATCGCGCCAGCACCTCTTTTCCCACGCCGCTCTCTCCTGTGATGAGTATCGTGGAATCGAAATGCGCCACCTTGTGCGCCAGGTCCATCACCTGGTGAAAGGAACGGCTTCGCACAAATAAAAATTCCTTCTCCTGTTTCGGATAGATCGAAGCCAGTTTCTTGCGCTGCGCCTCGATCTGCTTCTGCTTTTTTTTCAACTCGCTGGTCAATTGCATGATCTGATCATGAATATTTTCCGCTTCCAGATAGGGGAGATGCGATTCAATGACGTCCCCCCAGTCTTTTTTGTTTTTGCCCGTAAATTTGCACACCCGGTCCCCGGTCGCCTGACATTTTTCCTCGATGAAGAAGATTTCCCCTCCGAAACAAAATGAGGCGTATCCGCCAAGATAGGCGGCAAGCATCCAGCACACCGGATGATCCGTTGATCCAAAATTCTTCTGATACTCCTCAGCCTCCATGGAATTATAGGCAATGGTTTCCATGTAAAATTCCCCGGTTTCCTCGTTCCATTCGAATGCGGGAACCGTTATACGCGAAACGCCCTGTATGGTGAGGAGTTTGGGACCTGCCTTGAGCCATTCCTGTTTGTCATCCCAGTTGAAGATGCGTTTCATGGCTGCCGCATCGGCTTGACCCCAGAAATATCCGAATCTCGTAAGGAGCCGCCGCATCCGATCTTCACCCAGAAATTCCATCAGGTCTTTTTTCATCTGGGAAAAGGCGTGGATATCCTGTATCATCAGCCTCCTGCCTTTCAAACTGAGCCATCCTTCCGAGAAGTCTATCAGCTCGTCTATATGCAGATCCTCGCTTTTCATTTTTTAAATTTCCTTTCATTATGAATAATATACTATTTCAAATTGAAAACATATCACTTATAGTCTTTTCAAGGGAAAAATTATAAATATCTGATATTACGCATGTTATATAATAATTTGCATTTTGGCACGTTCCTTGCCCTTTATATAAATTGAAAATTTTGAGAAAGGAGTGATCGAAATGTACAAAATACTGAAAAATCACACGGAACGCTCGAAACGGGAAATGATCGACTTTACAAGGGAGCTGATCAAAACCCCCAGCCTGAGCCTCGCTGAAAACAAAATCGCTGAACTCATCGAAAAGAAAATGAAGGAACTTGCCTACGACAAGGTCTTTCGCGATGAATGGGGAAACGTCATCGGCGTCATCTTCGGGAATGAACACGATCCCGCTGTCATCCTCAATTCCCACATGGATACCGTGGGAGTCAAGGATGCAGCTGAATGGAGGCTCGATCCCTACGGCGCGCTTATGGAAAACGGCAAAATCTTCGGCTTGGGCGCCAGTGATTGCAAAAGCGGGCTTGCCGCGCAAATCTACGCCGGCGCTATCTTGAAACACGGACTTCTTCCCCTGAAAGGCGCCCTTGTCGTCGCCGCCACCGCAGCGGAAGAAAACGGACGCAGCATCGGCGTTCGCGGGCTTCTCGAAGATACCCTGCCCTCCCTGAATATCAAACCGCGTTACGCCATCCTCGGCGAAACGACCAACCTCGATCTTTACTACGGTCATGATGGCTGGGTCATGCTGAATATCCTCGTGGAAAGCGATCAGCCGTTTCATGTCGAGGATGCGACAAACGGCATCTACCGGGATATCGAGGAAAATTACGCGCATATCGGAAACGGCGATAACGGGGAATACTACCACATCACGCCCCCGGAATTCGAGGAAACTCCCGGAACGAGAAGGGGAAGAATTCTGCTCTCCAGAAAACTCGGGCAGGAGGAAAATTGCGCGGATCTTATTCATTCCCTGAATAAAAACGCTCATCTGATCGCAGAAAATTACGGCGCCGTCGCGGTGCAGGTGGATGTCAAAAAGGAATGCCAGACGCTTTACACGGGAAAAACCGCTATCGTGGAAAACGTGGTGAACGCCTGGATGACAGATCCTTATCATCCCCTGATCGAACGCTCCCGTCAAACCCTGGCAGCCGCAGGCATCGCAGCCAAACCCATGAAATGGCAGCTCAATCGCCTGGAGATGGGCACAGCGGGAAATGTCCTGCTCAATGAGTTCCAGATTCCCACCATGGGATTCGGTCCTGGCAATCTCGCCATGGCTCATGCAGCGAATGAATACGTGGAGACGGAGAATATTCCCCGCGCGGCTTATGGCGCAGCCGCCATCGCGCACGGGTTGATCGGTTACCCGGTCTTTGGCTGGACCTCGGATGAAATATGAAACTAAGGAGGCGCAAGCAAAATGATCGTCATGGCTCTCAATTGCGGAAGCTCTTCCCTCAAATACAAACTGATCTCCCTTCCCGATAAAAGGGAACTTGCCGGAGGAGAGGCTCAGCGGGTGGGCCCGAAAACAGCCGAGCCCGCCCGCATCATTCATCATGTCAAGGGAACTCAAAAGACCCATTTCGTCGAAATGAACAATCATGGCGAGGCGTTCCGAGAGGTGATGAATCTCCTCTCCGAATCCCCTGAACTGATCCCTGATTGCCTCGGGCACCGCATGGTGCATGGCGGAAGCCTCTTCCGTAAACCGGTTATCGTAAACGAAGATGTCGTGGCTTCCCTGGAGAAGATCAATCATCTCGCTCCCATCCACAATCCCCCGGCTCTCGATCTGGTCAAGGCGTGTCATGAAATGTATCCCGACCTTCCCTCCTGCGTGGTCTTCGATACGGCGTTTCATTCCACCATTCCGCAGTATGCCTATACCTACGCCCTTCCCGAAGAACTGCGAAATTCCATGGGGATTCGCAAATACGGTTTTCATGGCACAAGCCACCAGTTTGTTGCAGAGGAGGCAGCCCGGATTCTCGATATCCCCATGGGGCAATTCAATGCGGTGAGTTGCCACCTGGGAAGCGGAGGCGCCAGTTTGGCTGCCATTGTCAATGGACGTTCAGTGGATAATACCATGGGATACTCGCCCCTTCAGGGGCTTTTGATGAGCACGAGGAGCGGCGACCTCGATCCTGCGATTGTTCTTCTTATGGTGGCGCAGAAAAACGGGGATTTTGATTCCGTGGAAAGTCAGTTGAATAAAAAAAGCGGGGTGCTCGGGCTTTCCGGCGTTTCCCCGGATATCCGGGACATATTCGCCCTGAAAAACAAGAAACAAGGCGCTGTGGAATCGTTGAATCATGCCGCTTCCCTTTATGTATGGCGCGTGAAGAAATACCTTGGCGCTTACCTTGCCACTGTGGGAAAGGCGGATGCGGTTATTTTCACAGATACCATAGGCGAAACCATGCCTGTCATTCGCTGGATGATCTGCGCGGATATGGACGTCTTTGGAATAAAAATCGATCCTGAAAAAAACAATTCTCAGGAACTTCCCCTCGTTTGTTCCCGGGATGACAGCCCGGTTCGCATCCTGGCTATTCAAACCAATGAAGAACTGGCAATCGCCATTCGAACTTATGAGCTCCTGGATAAGGCTGCTTGATAAAAGGGAGGAATTCTTATGAATATTCTGATCGTAAAACCAGGCATTTACAAACTCGATTACGCCTTTTATGCGGGAAGCCTCGGTTTTCCAATCCTGGAAGGAATCTGCAGGGAAAAAGACGGACGCCTCTTTCGGGAAATCCTCGGGGATATCCTTTTTAAATGCAGACAACATAATAACCAGGAGCTGCCTGATGCCATTGCCGTTTATGCAATCCATGGAGGATCGCAGTTTACAAAGCTTGAAATGGAAGGTCCGGATACATATGCAAAACTGAAGGAATTGATCCCCTCCGCCCCTCTCGAAATTCCATCTATCATGGCTATCCTCGAGTCCCTTTCAGAACTGGCGCCCAGAATCCCCCGGCTCCTCCTTTTCGGCTCCTCCTTTTTTGTCGATCTCCCTGTTCGGGAAACGCTGTATGGATTGAATCCCGAACTTATCCAGAGCCGAAACTTGCGCAGATTCGGTTGCCATGGACTTTTTCATGAAGCAGCCTCCAGGGCTGTTCTGAAAAAAATGAAAGGACGCCTTTACCCGAAAAATCCCCGGATCATATCCCTTTCCCTCAATCCAGTTCCCGAGATCGCCGCGATTCTGGGGAGGAAACCCATGATGGTCACCACCGGATTGACGCCCCTCGAAGGACTTCCGGGGCATCATACCTGCGGCGAAATCGATCCCGCGATCGTTCTTCTCCTTGCAAAGGAGAAAAAATGGGGTCCTGAAAAGATCAATGACATCCTGACCCGTCAAAGCGGGCTCAGCGCCCTTGCGGATCGCACCGCAACCATGGATCATGTACTGGAATCCGGGGAGGAAAAATATAAACTGGCGCGGGAGGTTCTGCTTTACCGCATCCTCCTTGCCTGCGGTTCCGCCGTGGCAACGCTGGGGGGAGTGGACGCCTTCGTTTTCTCCGGCCAATACGCCGGATGCGGCGGGATTCTTGCCGGGGAGATTCTCTCCACAAGTTTTTTCAGCCGCCTGAACCGGGATCATAAGATTGCCATCGAGTTCCTGGAAGATTCCCTCGATCGCATCATTGCCGAAAAAACATGCGCAGCGATCCGGCGGGAAAAGACGCAGTCCATACTCGCTGCATGCTGATTTCTTGATGAGCCCCTCTTTACAATATTCTAATCTAATATTGACGCGTAAAATTAAAGTAATATATGATAAGTTTTAATATGGTTGATATATATAAATTTTATAGGATTTTATTGCAGGATATGTCAAGTGGAAGTATATCTCGATAATTGCTGTTTTAACAGACCGTTCGATGATCAGTCACTTTTGACTGTCCGATTGGAAACTGAGGCAAAATTGAGTATTCAGGAGAAAGTCAAATCAGGATATATTTCTTTATGTTGGTCTTATATTCTTGATTTTGAGAACAATGCCAATCCTATTA
>JAFGFK010000026.1 GCA_016931135.1 Candidatus Sumerlaeota bacterium
ACCGGATCATAAATGGCTTTAAGTATTGCCCTGGTTCATTATCCTGTCAGAGACAAAAGGGGGGATATCGCCGCCACCTCCATCACGAACTTTGACATACATGATCTGGCGCGCACCGCTCGCACCTATGGAGTGGAGCCATTATATATCATATCGCCCATGAATTCGCAGAAGGAATTTGCCAGGAGGATCATCCGGCACTGGAGCGAAGGATTCGGCTCCTGTTACAATCCATCGAGGAAGACGGCGCTGGAGACAACCTTGGTGATAAACGATCTGGGCGAGATTTTGGAGGATTTTGAAACAAGAGGAATAAAGCCGCTGCCCTTGTTTGTGGGTACTTCCGCCAGGAATTTTCCCAATACAATAAGTTTCAAGGCGCTTCGGGAAAGGATAGAAAAGGCGGAAGAGAATTTCTGCATCGTATTTGGTACGGGTTGGGGCTTGCACCCCTCGCTCCTTCAGGATTTCGATTTGACGCTGGAACCGATAAAGGGAGCAGGACCCTATAATCATCTTTCTGTAAGATCAGCCGTGGCGATCATCTGCGACAGACTGATGGGAAGATGAAACATATTATCCAAAAAAGATACAAAGGAAGCTAAAATAAACAGGAGGAATAAAAACAATGAAACAGGACGTCAGGAGCTTTGAAGCTGCGCAATTAAAAAAGGACCTTCCAGATTTTCGTCCGGGAGATACAGTCCGAGTAGCTGTCAGAATCATCGAAGGAGACAAGGAAAGGATACAGAATTATGAAGGAGTTTGCATCCGAAGGAAGGGAGGCGGGGTGCGCGAGACCTTTACGGTAAGACGCGTTTCCTTCGGCGTGGGTATGGAGCGCATATTTCCTCTGCATTCGCCGAGCATCGAGTCGATCAAGGTCATCCGGCATGGAAAGGTTCGCAAAGCAAAGCTTTACTATCAGCGCGCATTGCGCGGCAAAAAGGCTCGTATTGTAGAGAGAAAGACAGAATTCAAGAAGATATCAGGGCAAAATGGCAAGGAAGAGGCCACAATCGCTCAGGAAAAGGCGGTTTCAGAATCCAGGGAGGACAAATAATTATCTTGTTCCCTGTTGGAATCACTCGGATTCCAAATCCAACGTATTGAAGGTTTTTTCCATACAATGAAACGGTTAAGGTTTTATCTGTTATTATTATTCTCGGGGTTGCTTCTCCATCCATCAGGGGGGGAAACGGAGTTATCCGGACTGAAGTCCAAGTCTCCATCAAAAGAGGAAAAGGTTCAGAAAGAAGGGGCGGTTGCGGATTCGTCAGCAACGGCGTCAACCGAGGGGGAGCCAGAACCAGGCGCAGAAACGCTGAGGAGCCTCGCCTTTCAGGAGCAGAATCCGGATTTCAGTTTTCCGGCGCGCAAGGCGCGATACTTTTACAACGGCTCGAGAAATGGCAACAAGATATGCCTGACCTTTGACGATGGGCCCCATCCCCAATACACCCCCCAGATTCTAACCATTCTCAAAGAGAAAAAGGTCAAAGCCACCTTTTTTCTTACGGGGGAGAATAGCCGGTTTTATCCCCATATCGTCAAATCAATCGTGGATGCCGGCAGCGAAGTCGGGAATCACAGTTATACGCATCCGAATCTCAGGAATCTGGCGCCGGAGAAAATCCGGGAGGAGCTGGAAAAAACGCAATCCGAGATAAAAAAGGCGTGTGGGATTTCGCCCCGGGCTGTGCGTTTCCCATACGGGGTGGCGAGCGCGGAAACCGCCAGAATTGCCTATGAATTGCGGTTAGATCCTTTTTTCTGGTCAATCGACACCAATGATTACAAGAATGAAACCACGACGGAAAATATCATACAGGAGGTTCTAAAGAATGTAAAAGGCGGATCCATAATTCTGATGCATGATAAAAGTCAGAAGGTAGTTGAAGCGGTCAAGGGCTTGATCGACCCTTTGCGGGAGAAAGGTTTTGAATTTGTAACCTGTTCGGAGCTGGCTGCGGAAGCGCGGTTGAAAAACCATAAGATGCGACAGGGGACAAATCAGGAACATAAAACCGGGCAAACCGGAAACGGAGGCGCAAAATAATGAACCTTACTCAAAAATCAGGTGAATCGGATAAATTGTCACGAAAAATCCCACTAGTCATTGAAGGGGCGACTCCGGCTTTGGGGCAAGCCTCGCAGGCTATCAAATTCGGAGATTATGTCATAATTTCAGGCCAGCTCCCGATCGCTCCCGATACGAACAAGATAGTGGGAAACGATATAGAATCTCAAACCGAAGCCTGCATAAAGAGTCTGGAGGTAATTACGGATTTCATCGGGGGCGCGCTCTCGAATGTACTCAAAGTTACCATCTTTGTTACGGCGTTTGAAGACCTTCCGGCTATGGAAAAGGTGTATAAGACCTATTTTCAATACCAACCACCCGCGAGAACCATAGTGGGAGTATCCAAGCTTCCCATGAACGCCAGAATTCAAATAGACGCAATGATCTACGCGCCTCAAAGGGAGAAGTCAAACCCGGCGTTTTAACCTGTTTCATCGTACCATTCGTGACATATATGATTGACTGTTATATAATAACAGGGTACAGGAAAGGGATATCAAATGACGGAAACTCTGACTAAAGTCAATTGCAACCTGAAAGACTGTATTTATTACGAACCCAATCCGGATCATTTCTCTATGGCATTTTGCAAGCATCCGGATATTCTTTTACATAAAACAAACAGGAGATGTCCTTTATACAGGATGAACTGGGCAAAAAAGATGGAAGGCTTGAATCAACTTGTCAAGCAGTCCAATAAAAACTCCGGCGCTGCAGAACCGTTGTAAAATTAAAAACGATTACATAAACAACTGCGTCACAATCTTCTCAAATCACGATGATTTTGAGGTAATATTAGTACAAAGACGCCCCTTTTATCATTTAATCCCAAAAAACGACTTCCAGTCAAAGGACTTGACCTCTCCCCTGTGCCGGATACGCGCCTTGAGGCGCGGAAGAATCAAATCCGCCTCGCCGGAAAGTTGAATCTTTATTTTCGCCCCACTAGGGGGGGATTTATCCAGAATTTTCTCCACCGATTCTTCGGGATGCAGGGTTGTTTTCCATGTCAAATCATAATCCATACCTGTCAAACCGAGAAGTAACGCTTCTGTTTTGCCATTGTTCCGGAACATAACCGCGTTTCCACGCATTCTGACATTGATATGGTGGCATTCGATGGAAAGATCAGGAGGAGGCAGGGGGAAAAGAAATTCCAGGGATTTATCCACGCTCAATATCTCCAGGAAATTGGCGGAATATTCCTTGAGAATACCGATATATTCAATAAGCGCGCCGTGTTGAAGCGTTTCCACCACCACTTTCCTTCCGATCAGGCGCTCCAGCACGGCGTCATAAGCGTGAGAAGCGTATTCCACAAAGCTCTCGCCGATTTGTTTGATCGCCGCATCCTGCGTGGAGAGGATTCTGGAACTGGGCATGGCTCTCTTCGCCTGTCCTATAATGAGTCCCAGGGATTTATTGACCGCATCGCGGAAGGTGTTGAAAAGATTTTTCAGGAAACGAAGAATTCTGCGGAAAGCGGAAGGCTGGTATGTACGGCGAATATCTCGTTTACGACGGTTTTTTTCTTTATCGTCCAGGTCCTGGGCGCAACGATAAATGCCCATGAGCCCGGGCCATTCATCCTTATACAGAATGAAGCTGGTCTTGAGCTGCCCCGCAAAATCCCTGTAGGAATCCTTATAATGTAATTCAATGCCATTGGAATAAAGGGAGAAGACGCCCCAGATGACCTTATTGTCATTTTCCAATTCGAGGATAATGGGATAATCTCCGAAATCCTTGAGGCAGCGATCCCGCGCCCTTTCTTTGAGGATGGCGGTAATAAAGGCGCTGAGAAATATGAAAATCATCGTGAGAAGGAAGATGTTGTCCAGGAGAAAAGAGCCAAAGGATTTTGTATCCGGGGAGGCTTCCGAAGCTTCCCCGCCGCAGGAATGCAGAATGAGCGATCCCAGCAGAAGGAGAAGGATAGCCATCAGGCGGTGAGAAAATGATATTTTGTTCAGAAGGAATTTTTTCAAGATTCATCTCCCCTGCGATTTTGATTTCCGGACGTAATTTTTCCACCAGAAACGCAGCCCGCTTTTGAGGTGTTCCCAGCTGAGCCTGTTGAAGCCCATGCTTTTTCTCTGAACATGATGAACAATGACAGCCTGAGGCGCATATTGAACAGACCATCCGGCTTTTTTTGCCCGGAAGCATAAATCCACATCCTCGAAACCGAAATAAAAGGAATCATCAAAAAGACCGATCCGATCGAGAATCTCTCTTCTGATCATGAAACAGGCGCCCGCCACCCAGTCGCATTCCAGTGATTGGGAATGATCCTCATCCATCATCAGATGACGCCGGTTCCAGGGATTATTGGGGAACCAGACCCCAAGAGGCGGGCGACGGAAAAGAACGGTAAGAGGCGTGTAAAACCTTTTGCACGAGTATTCCAGGGTCCCATCAGGATGAATGGTCTTCCCACCCGCAATTCCCACATGGGGATGCGCATCCATGAATTTTACGAGTTCCCGGAGCGCCCCGGGCTTCACTTCCGTATCCGAATCGAGGATCAGAATATAACGTCCCTTTGAATTTCGTATCCCCACATTCCGCATAATCCCGATGCCGAACTTATCGTAAGGAACCAGGGTGAGTTTATCATATTTGAGGGCAAATTCCTCCGCGCCGTCGCCGGAGGGTTTATTGACAAGAACCACCTCGAATGAAATGGATATATCACATGCAAAGATCGATTGCAGGCAGGGTCCCAGATGATGACCCATCCGATAATTAATGATAACAATGGAGAGGTCCAAAATAATCCGCCACCCCCCGAAATGCATAAATATTCAGTGACTTTCGACCGTAATAAAATAGAGTATATAATGACGCCGGAAGGGATATGTCAATGCAGTTTTGCCGGGGATTGACGCGCGCCCTGATGGGGATGGACTTCCGTTTTACGGGAAGCGATTGGATTATGGGATTATACTCCCATAGCGTTAACTCGAAAGACAAGGAGGGGAACCGAGAAAATCCAGGCATTTCCTATGACCAGTTCACTTTCACGCCATCCCGTTCCATGATGAGTTTTGCCGTGATGTTGCCGGATTCATAAATCGTGGGGAGACCGCTTCCCGGATGGATTCCGCCTCCAACGAGATAACAATTATCAAACTCCTCGAACCGGTTGTGGGGGCGGAAAATGAGCATCTGGTCGATGGAATGAGCCAGGTTGAAGGTTGCGCCAAGGAACACGTTCTCACCCTTCTCCCAATCCAGAGGAGTAACGACCTTCATGACTTCGATATGATTACGAAGGTCTTTCAAGCCGCCTTTTTCTTCCACAAGATTCAATATGAGTTCCTTGAAGGACTCTTTTCGTTTTTTCCAATCTATGCCGCTCTTGTTGTTCGGAGTGGGAACAAGAACATAGAGCGCGCTTTTTCCGGGGGGAGCGAGGGCGTCATCCGTTATCGAGGCGTTCTGTATATAAAAGGAGGGGTCTTCCGAGAGTCTGTAGAATCTGGAAATATCATCCACGTTCCCCTTATGCAGTTTTTCCCGAGTATATTTCCGCCTGCGCCCCTCATCCACCAGTTGATCCATGGCGTAGGCGAAATCAGCGTTGATGATGACATGGTCTCCCTTGATGATCTCTCCATTTGCGAGTTGCGCTCCTGTGGCTTTTCTGTTTTCGAAAATGATTTTTTCCACAGGAGTGGAGAGGTGAATCATGCCTTTATCCTCCTCAATGACTTTTGCCATAGCCTGGGATAGGCGGTTCATTCCTCCCTTCACATGAAAAACGCCTCCCTGGTGTTCGATAAAGGACAAGATGCTGAAAATGCCGGGGCATTGCCAGGGAGACATGCCGAGGTATTTAGCCTGGAAACAAAAGGCGACGCGCATATCGGGATCCTTGAAATATCTTCCCAGCTGGGAAAAGAGACTGATGTGAGCGTCAAGTCTGGGAATGGAGCGGAGAATCCGAAGGGAAAAATAACTCATCCAGGAATGATAGGGCGCACGGAGACAGGGTATGATGGCATCATACTTTTTCTTTTCACATTTCAGATACTTTTCGTACCCCTTGAAGCTGCCGACTATCCAGTTTTCCATCTGTTTTTTCATGGAGTCTGCGTCTTTTGTTGGCAGAAATTCGACGCCGTTATCGAAACGAAGCCTGTAAAGGGGATCGATCTCAATCAGTTGGATATAATCCTCCATGCGGCGGCTGGTTGCGGAAAAAATATCCTGAAGAACATCCGTCATAAGGAAAAACGTAGGTCCAAGATCGAATATGAAATTTTTCAAACGTAAGGGGTAATTTCTTCCTCCTACAGCGTCTTTTCTCTCGAAAATCTATCCTTATTTACATTTTCATTGTTTGTACTAACAAAGAGCAAGTCTGACAAGTCAAATATTTTTAAAGGAACGCGCGAAAGGGTAAAAATGCCGGTTTATCGAAAAATGGAATGGAGATGGATTGTCTTTTTTCTTTTCCTCTTTTCCATCGGATTGATCGGGAAGGCGTTCCTTCCAGATGCGAGGCTCTTCAAGGAACATCTATCCCTTGAAAACAGCAACGGCTTTCGGATTGAAGCGATGATTTATGGAAAAAAGGGAAATGAAACGGCGACAGCGCAACCTGCAGCCGTGCTTTGCCACGGGATTTCCTGCAGCAAGGAGCTGATGAATACGATCGGGCGCGATCTCGCATTGAACGGTTTCCTGGTTATGGCGTTTGATTACGGCAGCCATGGCGAGTCGGCGAAACATCCGGTTTCCGAGGAGGAATGCCTTGCCGATGTCCTGTGCGCGATCGAGGCGGTTCGCAAGAATCCCAGGGTGGACGGATCGAAGATTGTTCTTGCCGGGCATTCGATGGGCGCTGTGAGCGCGAGCATGGCGGGAACGATGGACCGCAATATCCGGGCTGTCGTTTGCCTTGGACAAAAAGGGGTGGGAAACGGTGAATATCCAAGAAACATGCTGCAGGCTTATGGACTTTACGATCAATATCATACGGTTCCTTCCATGAAACGATCCCTTTCCGAAATCTCGGGTGTTGAGAAGATCATCCCGGTAAAAGCCATTCGAGATATTTCACCGGAAAAATTTACAGAACCGGGAAACAAAGCCCTTCTGATCGTTCCGGATGGAGATCATTCGAGTGAGGTCTATTCAGTGAATATAATACCTGAAATCCGGAACTGGATGAGATTGTCCGTAGGATTGGAGCCTGTATATGCCCGATCCGTAAGCGCGTGGGGCGTATATTTTGACTTTTGTATGGTATTCGGGATATTCGGAACCGGGATCATTCTTCTAAGCGGAATCAGGAAGAAAAATGTGGCGCGATTCATCGCCCTATTGCCTGCGGTTCTGACCTTTGGATCGTTTCTTTTATTTTCGGAAACTCCCTACGCAAACAAGGCGTCATTGATACTGACGATAGTTTATCTGGTTATTTCGATAGGTCTTTACAATCAAAGGAGGGGAGATGTGGGTGTGGGAGGAAGCGGATTGATATGGATTAAAGGTTTTTTACTCGTCGCTGCTTCCTTTTGTATCGGTAGTTTACTTGGCGCGTTTGATCAGGCGATAAGGAATGGGAATTATTTATTATGGGCGCCTTTAGTATTGCCGAATATCATGATACACAGGTTACATTTCATACTCAACATTTTACGGGCGGATTTATTCATGAGCTACAGTTGGCGTCTTGTTCCGCGTTACTGGTTTGGGATATTATTGATACTGGAGCCATTTTTCCCGGGTTTGGTTTGGAGACCGATTGGGTGGTTGGCGACAAAAATAAAAAGAAGCGTTACCGGCGCCCGATTCAAATTCAGCCTCGGATCAAGGGATAAAAGGTCCTTTATCGTACTGGGGATTTTGACAGTAGTAGCGATTGCCGTGATTATGGCGAGATGGAAAGAGGGTTTACTGGGTATTGATTCATTGGGAACTGCGGGCGCGGTGATATTTCGGATGTATTTAATGCCATTGATTGTCTTGATATCTCTTATAAGAGTCGCGAATCGGGGGTCAGACTCTATAAATTTATAAATTTTTGACGGCTTGTCTCTTCGAAAAACGCATCGCTTTCACTGTATTTGTATCAAGTATTACCCCACAGCGCGACTCCATAAGTCAACCTCATCCCCTTAACTTAGCGCCATTCGATTATGCCCCCATAATCCACCACTTACTCGGAAAACTGATGTGAATTCCCGTTATAAAAAAATCGACTTTTCTTTTGAGCGCATCTTGCCTCTTTTTCCAAACCCTCACGTAATGGGCGTTAATCAATAAATGAACAGCCCACTGCTTGCGGGAGTGAATTCCACCTTGTCCACCCATCCGCAATCCTCGTTGTCGCTGAACGAAGCGTCCTTGGCGTACCACCAGGCGATATCATGCTCCCCGGCTCCGATATGGACCTTCATTTCATTCCAATCCACATCACCGCTGATCTTCGCAACTTCCGCTCCTTCTATATATAACTTGAGAGAATCAAAATTCGGTTCGCACGATACCTTCCAGTAAAACCGGAGCATCCCAGGTCCCTCCACGGTTGTGTATATTCGCGCATACTGGCTGTGCGTGATCTCCCCGCTTTGCGCCGCATCGCCTCCGTAATAGGAGGTGAACGGCTGCCCCAGCCATTCCCCGAAGCCCGCCGTATCCCATGAGAGACTCGTGTTATCCACCGCCTCTCCCAATGACGGCGTTGGCGCTATCTCGATCTTGTCCACCCATCCGCAATCGAGCGATTCCGAACCCGCTCCATCCTTCCAGTAAAGCCACCTTAAATCGTGCGAGCCCGATTCCAGGAGATAATTCTTCTGGCTCCATCTCGTAACAATCCATCCGCTGATCTGTTCCTTCCCATAACCGTCTATGGCAAATTCAAGGTAATCATGATTCGTTTCCGAAGACACTTTCCACCGGAAGGATAATATGCATGGACCGTTCACCGTGGTTTCCAGAAAGGAGTTCTGGTTATGGCTGATTGGCCCGCTCTGTGCGGAATCGAATCCCCAATTATAGTATTTCTCCTGCCCATACCATCCCGCGCTCCCCGTTGATCCATACGTGGCGAAGGTTTTGTCATAATTATCCACCGCCTCGTTCAGGGATATGGCGCGCGTATATTCCACCCGATCCACCCAGGCATGATCCGGATCACCTTCATCGATCCATTTCTTGTACTCCCAGTTTAAAATATGAACGCCCGATCCAATGGAATATGTCTTTTGCTCCCACTCCCAATTGAACATCCAGTTCTTGTGTTTTCCGTCGATTCTGAAAGAGAGTTCCCCTACATCCTTTGCTGTATCATCCAGCCAGTAAAAGGATAACTCCCCGGGACCGATCACGGAAGTCTCCAGAAATGATTTTTCCCCCACATCGCCCGGAATATTTGTCTGCGCCGCATCGTTACCAAAAAAATAGGTCGTATTCTGGCTGTGCCACAGGGGATCGCCTCTTGTATTCCAGGATAAAAACGTATTATCCACCGCTTCTCCGATGGAATCGTTACTCAGATGAATCCTGTCCACAAATCCGCGATCCATGCCGGATGCGTTGGCGCCGTTCTTCGCGTATTTCCACTGGAGGTTGTGCGAACCGGCAGTCAAATCGTAAGTGACCTGACTCCAGTCAACCTCGCCGCTGATTTGTTCCTCGAGCGCCCCGTCAACGTAAAACTCGAGAAAATCCCCGCTTTCCTCCGAAGATACCTTCCATTGAAAGGATACGGATGTTGGTCCGGTAAATATCGTTCCGAAATAAGCGTTCTGATTGTTCGATAGATAGGGACTTTGCGCAGCGTTGCCGCCATAGTAAAATTTCAAAAATTGACCATACCAGGGGAGGCTCCCTCCATAATGCCATATCAGATGCGCATTATCAACGGCAATCCCGAGGCTCGTCAGATCATAGCTGGTAATGTCAAAGGTCGCCCTGTAAAACGAGGCGATGCCGGTTGGATAAATATTGATGGCGTGAACGCCAGTTCTTCCCCCTGCGTAATTATGGCTCTTCGGAACGGAAAGAGGAGTGAGTTCTTTCCCATTCACGTAATAATCGCAAGCCTCAACCTTGTAAGAGTCTCCGATTGTTTCGATTTCCTCCAAACCGTCCGCTTCCATGAGCCGGAGCAGTTTATGAGATGTGTTGGAGTTATTGAATTGAAAATTATTCCCCGCTACATTGAGGCGCGCATCCACATGCCAGATCACCAAGCCTTCCGAAGGGTAGTCGGAATCGTTGCCAAGAGGGGAGCGATTCTGAATCATGAAATATTCCCGGAAAGGGTCTCCCGAAGGCAGCCCGGGCATGATCGCCACGCAATCCTTGAAGGATGAGGAAGGTCTTAAAAATACATCCTGGAAGGATTCCCAGGAACCTGATGTTGTGGGCGTGATCCATCCCAATAGCCACTTGCTGAAGGCGTTATGATCCCCCCAGTTACCATCCATCATGTCCAGTTGCCCGAGCCCCCCCCTGGGACCCGTTGCAGGTTCATAGTCATAATAATCCTGCAGCCCCAGGCCGTGCCCTGTTTCATGGATCATTATCCGGGGGGCAAATTCCGTTCCAACCGGATTGCATTCCCACTGGAAACAATACACCCCGATGGTTTTCCCATCCACGCTGTATGGATCGCCGCTGAAATGACTTCCATAAATATCGCACCATGCCCACCAGAATGTGCCCCACCCTGTATCGGGTCCTGTATATAATACCCCGAAGAAATCGATCTTGCCGTCGCCGTTATTGTCATAGGTGGAGAAATCATGCGTGGGATTGAAATAATCGAGCGCCTCCTTGATCAGCGCTTTTGAATTCCCGGAATAATAGTTCCTGTTGTTTGCAGCCTTGTACCACGGAAAGACATGCCCCTGGATAAAAAGCGCGTCATAGGAAGATCTCCTGTAATATTCACTGAGGCTTTCATAGGGTTCGTCCTCGGTTTCGCCGTATCCGAAGATTTTAGCGTTGATCAGGGCGTCCGTATTCGTATGGAGGTAATCCGGAAATTCGATCAGGAGAACGAATATATCCGGCGAACCCGAAGCCGGCAAACCGGTGGCATAGGGGAAGGATGCCAGATCAAAGGGGCGTCCCTCTTTTTCCGCTTGCATTTGCGCCATTTTACGTTGGATCAAATCCGGGTGAGTTTTGTGATTATTCAAACTTCTGGCGAACTCCAGCCGTTTTTCATAGCTCCCATCCTGGATATAACGCTCCATTTCTCCGAGTTCAGGTTTGGGCATGGATAGCGCGAAAGGTGCAAGGGAGAGAACGATCAGGATAAAAACCGTAACCCCTAAGAAAAATTTTCTGTAAACGCCTTTTTGCATTTATTCAAAACCGACAATGAGTTTCTGATTATTTACCATTGTATCTTTAATTGATATAGAAAACAGGCGCGCTTGTCAACACGGTTCAAAAGATTTTGGGAAAGACTTCAAAAAACTTCTTTGATTTTGCGGCATCGCGAGCCTATTATACAGCCTTTTACTGCGCTACTGCAGTCTTGTTGAATGATGGTTTGGATTTCAGTAAACATAGCGGAGTCATCGCTTCTATTCATCAGAGATTTGTCAAAATTAGTTTTATTCCGATATCCGGTTGAGTGTCTCTTTTGCCCTGTTTACGAGGTCCGTGCAGGATTCCTCCGGAAATTTCGCAAAATCGAGTTGTTCTAAAATGCCCTCGAGTTCGCGCAATTTTTCCCTTGATTCCGCATCGCCCCTCTTTTCCAGAATCTCCCTCACGATCCAAACCTTTTCATAATCCTGTATCCCCTCCCTCAAGCGTTCGAAACGAATACTGGATCGCCCTCCGGGATAAACCAGGAAACAATCGCCCGGCGTCCAGTTGACATGCGCCGTATCATACAGCGGGTCTTCCACCCAGCTGTTATACGCCCATCGCAAAAATCCCGAATACCCAAGGGCAGCCGCATGCCACCCCATCCATGCGGATTCCGCAGGCGGCGAACACGGAAACGTGTTCGGCTTGTCAGGTCCGCAGCAAACGTAAAAGGTTGTGGGAAGTCCGCGTTCAACGCGTTCCCGGATTTTCTCCCTTGTAATGTATGGCTTCTTGTCATTCGGAACCGTCTGGTTCACAAAGAGACAATAGTCATGCGCATCCAAACGGATTTCCTCATGATAAGCGCCGGCAAGGGCGATCTTGAGCGAGGGAGCGGTCTTTTTCACAAAGGCGATCACCTTCCGCATATCCTCCAGGCTCCGCTCATCCATGGCGATCGCGGTTTTATCCAGCCATCCCTGTTTTTTGACATGCAGTGAAAAATCTCTCAGAAACGGTTCCCAGTGTTTCTCGTATTCAGGCGTTCCCGGCATCGCCTCAATAAATGCGTAATCCCCGGACGCTTCATCGAGATACCGGAATTTATTCGTCCATGGAACCATGGAGTAACAATTGATCTGTTTCGTGATCCCGCACCTTTCGCAGAATCGCGCATACTCATCAAAAATTTCGTAATCGAAACGCCATTTTCCATCAACGCCCTTGATCCACTCGATCATGGAATCGAAGGCGTCAAAGGTTTGCCCTCCCCACGGTTCATGAATGATCGTTGTCGTAATGCATTTCTGCCCCGCTTCCGCCAGCATCCTGGTAACCGGTTCCAGGAGAAGCCAATGCTCCTTTGACCAGGGCTTCACGCGATGATACCGCGCAACGGAATAGGGATTCTGCCACAGGTCAAGGTGAAACGACCATTCAGAAGGGGGAGGAAGGACATGCGGCAGAACCTTGAGATGCATCTCCAACTTGTTTTCCATCCCGCCATCCGCCTTGAGAAAAATTTCACCCTTGTATGATCCGGGCTTTGCGTCTTCAGGAATGTCGATAGAAATCCATACCGGCCGCACAGTCATTTTGGGAATGTCAAGAACACGCGCCGTATCCAGGATGTCCGGCTGCAAGACCTTCGGCGTATCGGGTCCGTGCCCCGGTTGGGCGCTGGCGAACCCGTATCGGATAAATCGTATCGTTACCGCTTTTTCGGAAAAGACATCGCCTTTTTCAGTTTTGAAAGGGGAGGGGGAGAAGCGAACATTCTTTATATCCTCTTTTGTCCATAAAACAACCTGGGCGTGGATTCGTTCCCCTCTCCAGCCGGAAGATGAGATAGACAGGGAACCCGAGGTAACGGGAATCCTGTCTTTCTCATATCGGATATCAGCGGAACCGAAAGCAGCCTGCAAACCGGAAAAAATTTTTTCCCATTCTTTTACGGTTTCTTCCTTACCTTCCGGCATCGGCGGTTCAAAAAGAGGATGCGTCTTCACTTTTCCAGCTCCTGAAAATGACGGAAAGCCGATAAACAGAATCAGGCAAAGTATCTGAACAAAATGTCCGTTTTCCCAGTATTTTAGAATTTTTTTTCCATTCCTCATTTTTAATTTTTAATTGTATATTTTTCATTTTTCATTTTACGCTGTTCTCATTCCAGCCATTCGCCGCCCTTGTCGATATTTTCCGCCGTAAAGACCCTTGATTTCAGCGTGATGTTTTTCGGCGTTTCCCTGCCATTCAGAATATCGAGCGCGGTCAGGATGGATTCCTTCCCTCCGGTTGGGTATTCGAAGCTTGCCGCAAGGATTCCCTGCATCACATAAGCCTCACCTTCGTGCGGAAGCGCATCGATGCCGACAAATATGATGTCCTTTTCCCTTCCCGCCGCCTTTGACGCCAGATAGGCTCCGTGAGCCCCGGGATCGTTGTGCGCGTAAACCAGGTCGATCTTGTCGTAACGGGAAAGAGCCGATTCCATTTCCTTTCTGGCATTGGGTTCCAGCCATTTCATATCCGCCTCGAATATGATTTCGATTTCCGAGTTGGCGATTCCCTCCCGGAAACCTGAATTGCGATCCTGCCCCGGAGTGGAGGTCATGAGACCTTTCAATTCCACGAGTTTGCCCTTGCCTCCCAGTTTTTTGACAATCCATTGCCCCGCATGCCGCCCGATCTTTTTATTGTCCGCGCCAATGAAACAGGTGTATTTGTCGCCGATGATGGCGCGGTCGAGTATGATCACCGGAATGCCCGCGTCAATTGCCTTGCCAACCGGTTCGGTCAGGGGTTGCGCCTCCTTGGGGCTGATGATGATGAGAGACGCCTTGGCGCTTACCAGTTCCTCCACGTGCGCCCTTTGTTTCAGGGTGTCGTTCTG
>JAFGFK010000027.1 GCA_016931135.1 Candidatus Sumerlaeota bacterium
TGAGGTCAATCAACGCACGGAAAACATCGGGGCGCGGCGTTTATACACCGTGATGGAAAAGATACTCGAGGATATTTCCTTCGAGGCGCCGGATACCCCGGTGAAAGAGGTCATTGTCAACAGGGAATACGTCAAGAAAAATTTAAGTGGAATTATTGAAGACGAAGATTTAAGCAAATTTATACTTTAAACAGTAAACAAAAACAGGACAAGCCATGCAAAAGACGCTTTCTCAAATAAAAAATCCTTCTGATTTGAAAAAACTCAGCATCGAGCAGTTGATGTCGCTCGCCCGGGACATCCGCAGCGAGATCATCAGGGTGGTTTCCCAAACGGGGGGGCATCTCGCTTCTTCCCTCGGAGCGGTGGAACTCACCCTGGCGCTGCATTACTGTCTCGATACGCCCCATGACAAACTCATCTGGGATGTGGGACATCAAGCCTATGCCCACAAGCTTTTGACTGGACGTTCAGAGCGGTTTGAAACTCTCCGGCAGAAAGACGGAATCAGCGGATTTCTCAAACCACATGAAAGCGAATATGACGTGTTCGGCGCAGGACACGCCAGCACTTCCCTTGCAGCGGGACTTGGCATGGCGCGCGCAAGAGACCTTACAGGGGAAGATTTCAAGGTTGTTTCCGTGATCGGAGATGGCTCCATGACCTGCGGTCTGGTTTACGAGGCTCTGAATACCGCCGGTTTGCTCAAAACCAATTTCATGGTTGTCATGAATGACAACGAAATGAGCATCGCCAAAAATGTCGGCGCCATTCCCCAAATGTTCAACAGGGTGATCACAGGCGACTGGTATAATTACGCCAAGGAGAGAATCGAGGGGCTATTAGCCGGGTTTCGCGCCGGTCCCCATAAAATCGGGGAAGGCATCATCAAATTTTCCCACAGGGTGGAAGAGGGCGTCAAGGGATTGATCGTGCCGGGGCTCTTCTTTGAAGAACTGGGATTTCGTTATTTCGGTCCCATCGATGGGCATGACCTTGGCGCACTGATTCCGGCGTTGAACAAGACCTTGAACTTCAAGGGACCCCGCATTCTACATGTTATGACCAAAAAGGGCAAGGGGTATTTCTTTGCGGAAAAAAACCCGGAAAAATTTCACAGCGCCCCTCCCTTTCATATCAAGACCGGAGAAAGAAAATATCCTTCGGGAATGTCCTTTACGCTTGCATTCGGAAAAGCCCTTGTGGAATTGGCGGAAAAAGACAAAAGGATTATAGGCATCACTGCAGCCATGTCCGATGGAACGGGTCTCTCAGAGTTCGCCAAAAGGTTCCCGGAGCGATTCTACGATTTCGGCATCGCCGAAAGCGCCGCCGTCGTTACGGCAGCGGGCATGGCGATCCAGGGGCTGAAACCTGTCGTGGCTATTTATTCCACTTTCCTTCAGCGCGCCTATGACATGGTCATTCACGACGTCGCCCTGCAGAACCTTCCGGTGATATTCGCCCTGGACAGGGGAGGCATTGTGGGGCAGGATGGACCTACCCATCACGGGGTATTCGATATTTCCTACCTTCGGATCGTGCCCAACATGGTCGTAGCGTCCCCCAGGAGCGAGGAAGAGCTGCGCGATATGCTTTTTACCGCCCTGGCTTATGAAAAGGGACCCTTTGCGCTGCGTTATCCCAGGGGAGGAAGCGGTCTTCCCAACCTCGATCTGAAACGATCCTTTCGTCCCATTCCAATTCCATCCGGGGAATGGCTCAGACAAGGAGAAAAAGCGGCCTTGATCGGGTATGGCCCTATGGCAAATAACGCCCTTCTGGCTGCCGGGATTCTCGAAAAGGAAGATATCGAAATCGGCGTGGCGAACGCCCGATTTGTCAAACCCCTCGATGAAAAACTCATCCTCGAGGCCGTCGATCGTTATGATACCATCTTTTCCATTGAAGATAATGTTGTCGCTGGAGGCTTTGGGTCAGCTGTCAATGAATTTCTTGTCAACAAGGGGATACAGAAAAATTGCCAATCTCTCGGTTTTCCCGATCGATTCATCGAGCACGGAACTCCCGATGAACTTTACGAGGAATATGGCATTTCACCGGAACAGATTGCAAAACGCATCCGGCTTTCACTTCATCCGTCATTGTGAGTTCCCCTTCCCAAAACGCTCCTCTTGCCCCAGTGATAACCAGCATTTTGAGTCGCTGTTTCTCCGGTTGAACACAAAAAATGAAAGAAAACAAAAAACGGCTTGACGCCCTGATTGTGGAACGGAACCTGGCGGAATCCAGGGAAAAAGCCCAAAGATTGATTCTTGCCGGTTTGGCGCAAATCAAGGGGGTGGATCATCCCAAACCCGGGATGCGCATTCCGCCGGATACGGAGATTTTCATCGATGTTCCCGGGGAAAGATATGTAAGCAGGGGAGGATATAAACTTGGCGCGGCTCTTGACGCCTTCCATATAGATCCTTTCGGCATGGTCTGTCTGGATGTCGGCGCTTCCACAGGAGGATTCACCGATTGCCTCCTGCAAAGAGGGGCGAAAAGGATTTATGCGGTGGATGTAGGATACGGTCAATTTCATTACCGTTTGAGAAATGATCCCCGGATTATCCTCCTGGAACGCGTTAACGCGCGGTATCTGACATCGTCTGAAATCCCGGAGTCCATCGATCTCGCTGTCATCGATGTTTCCTTCATCTCGCTTCATCTGGTTCTGCAACCCATCATCGATTTTCTTTCTCCCCGGGGAACGGTTGTCGCCCTGATCAAACCCCAGTTCGAGGCGGGAAAGGAGAAAGTTCCAAGAGGGGGAGTGATCAGAGATCGGGAAATACATTGCGAGGTATTGGAACTTGCCATGTCCAAATTGAGGGATAACGGATGGCGGGTGACGGGATTGACGCCCTCTCCCATTGCGGGAGTCTCGGGGAACCGGGAATACCTGGCGTGTCTTATCAGGGGGAAATCAGGGGATGCGTCTGAAGCGCCGCTTCCCGATATTAGCGCGGTCGTGTTGCAGGCTTTCAAGGAGTGATGCGTACTAATGTCCCGGTTTTCTCCCGACATCAGAATACGCCAGCTGTTTGGAGCTCGTCTTCGGATTCTAATCTTCGTTTACTTGTTCATTCTTCTGGTTTTCATTGGACGCATAGGGTTCTGGACGCTTTTTCATCAGCGGCGCTACCAGGAACTGGCGCGAAGCAATTTCATACATCCCCAAAGGCTCAACGCCCCCAGAGGGAGAATCTTCAGTCGCGACGGGCGTCTCCTTGCGGTCAACCGAATCACATATTCCATAGGGATCAGTCCATTCGGCATCGATGAAAAAGAACTCAAGATTACCCTGCAATACCTGGATGATATATTTTCCAGCGACTTCGACGCCAGGGAAAAGGAGGTTCTTTCCCTGCGTCCCAAATGGCGGAGTCTCCCGCTAGCGCGTAATCTATCCCTGGAGGAAACATCTCCTATCCTGGAACGCCAGTGGGATTTGCCGGGGCTCCGCATCTCGAGCGATTTCAAAAGGTATTATCCGGCTGGTTCCGTTTTTTCGCATATCATAGGATATCTGGGATATGTTTCTCCTTCTCAAATAGCGCAGTATAAAGACAAGGGGTATGAAAGGGATGATTTGGTCGGAAAGACAGGATTGGAGTATGTTTATGAAGACCTTTTAAGAGGCGTTGCCGGGCGGGAGATTGTACAGCGTGACGCCCGGGGACGTTACTGCAAAACTCTTGAGACCGAAGCCGCGCAACCCGGACGCGATATTTACCTGACCCTCGATCTGGGTTTGCAGAAGCGCGCAGACTTGGTTTTACAGAGGCGAAATGGCGTGATCATCGTTATGAATCCCCAAAATGGGGATATACTCGCTATGGTCAGTTACCCCCGTTATGACAATAACCGCCCCGGCTCGCTTCTGGATTCCGGCGCGCCAGTATGTTTTCTCAACAAGGCGATCCAGGAAAATTATATTCCCGCCTCCACCATGAAGATGGTTACCGCCATGGCGGGATTGGATGCGGGAATTCCGGCGGATACAAAATATGAATGCAGAGGATTATATTATCTCCCCGATTGGAAAAGGCCTTTCAAGTGCGATCTGGAAACCGGGCACGGGAAGATTGATTTGAGGGAAGCTCTGCAATATTCCTGCAACATTTATTTTTATATAAGCGTTCAGAAAATCGGGGGATCCTCTTTTCTTCAATGGATGTTGAATTTCGGTTATGGTACGCCAACGGGCATAGATCTCCCCTTCGAGGTGGCGGGGAGTCTTCCGATTCATACGATAGATTCCATGCCTCCTGGGAATCTTCTGAATTTATCCATCGGGCAGGGGCTTGTCAGCGCCACCCCGCTTCAAGTCCTTGTTTCCTATTCCATTTTTGCAAACGGGGGAAAGATGATCCGTCCTCATTTAATGCAATATCATTCGGATGGAGAAGGCGAGCGGACATACTTCACCCCGCAGACCGATTCCCTTCATTTGAATCCTGAACACCGCAAGAGCGTACTGGAGGGATTGATCGCTGTGGTCAATTCACCGGATGGAACCGGCAACAGGGCTGGCTTTCTCAAAGAGTGGAAGGTGGCGGGAAAGACCGGAACAGCGGAAAGGAAGGAATCCAGGGATGACGCGTGGTTTGTCTGTTTCGCCCCTTATGATGAACCGGAAGTTGCGGTTCTCGTATTTCTGGAAGAGGCGGGCTTCGGGGGGAGCAATGCAGCGCCCCTGGCAAGGGATATTCTGGAATATTATTTTCAAAACAGGGAACGATTACAGTGAAAAAGCCCCGTGTTTTGAGGGACGCGGGGCTTATAATTATGGTGCCGAAGCCGGGACTTGAACCCGGAAGGGAAATCCCACATGGCCCTCAACCATGCGCGTATGCCAGTTCCGCCACTTCGGCGCGAA
>JAFGFK010000324.1 GCA_016931135.1 Candidatus Sumerlaeota bacterium
AGGCCGGAAAATTTAAAAGGGGAATCATATATATTACCTATTTTATCGAGACCAATTATTAAAAATCCATCTGTTCCCACTGTATTTGGAATAGATGTAATATCTTTTAAAAATTCAGAAATAATTTCTATCTTATTTGATCCTAAATCATACCATTCACGTTTTATTTCTATTTTATTCTCTTCGATTTCCCCGCCATATTTTAATCGATCAACAAGATGTTGAATTGATTTCTCAAGATTATTTTTATCTATCATTCTATTATCCTATTACTCCGCATTGATATTTTGATAAACCTTTCTTAACATCCATTCTTTGACTACGCCTCCGAAATCCTTGTCATCCAGGATGCGCGCGAAGATTTCCTTGTTATCCTCCATGCGATCGATCAGCTTTGTCAAAAACGCCTCGTCAAATCCGTATTTGAAGTTGTCAAGGGAGTTGCTCTTCGCCTGCATCTGCAATTTCTCATCCCTCACAAGCTCCATCTCGATCTGATCAAAGAAAAGTTTGTCCGCATCCGTGAAATCCGTTCCAAACCGGTCATTCAATACGTTTATGATCTCGGAAAGCAGGGCTTTTTCCTCCTTTTCCCGCTTGATCCCGGCTTCGGTAATGTTCTGAAGCCCTACCTCACCCTTGATTTCCAATGTAATCGCCCCGTCGGAAATCTTCTGCAACCTGTAATACTCCAGCGCCACTTCATCCGTCAATTTCAGACGTTCGGATAAATCCCTCTTCGGAAGTCTGTTCGATAAATGCCTCCCGAACGTGAAAAACTTCTCCAATTCTATATCCTGAAACGGTATGATCTGGGATAAATAGGAATAAATATTCGTCCATGTTCTGAGTCCCTTTTTAAACTCATCCTGTTCTTCCTCGTTCAATCCTTTGTATCTTTGTATGGAGGGATCGATGAATGCGTATAATTTCCCCTGCTCCCCCGGATTCAATGCGTTCCTGGATAGATAATAAACCCTCGCAAAGGCGTCGATCTCCGATTGCCAGTAAACCTGCTTTTCATCCAGCTTGTTCTTCAGATCGTAAAGATGGTTCGGATCCGTCGTTTCCTCGAGTATGGTCGCTTCGTAAAATGGCTGAAAGGATTGTAATATGGTTTCACGATCGTTCACGAAATCCAGGATAAAGGTATCCTCTTTTCCGGGATTGATCCGGTTGAGCCTCGAAAGCGTCTGAACCGCCTTTACTCCGGAAAGGGGCTTATCCACGAACATGGTATGAAGAAGGGGCTGATCGTACCCTGTTTGATACTTTTCCGCCACGATCAGGATTTTATATTCTTCCTTTTCGAATATTTCCGGCAATTCCTTTTCCCCGTAATGCGTTAACTGGGATTCGGAAACCCCATCGGGGAAATCGTCATCCTTCACGCTTCCGGAAAAAGCCACCAGAACCTTGATCCAGTCATATCCCTTTTCCTTTATGTATTTTTTGAATTCAAAATAGTACCGCTTTGCGTGAAGGCGGGAGCTGGTAACCACCATGGCCTTTGCCTTTCCCCCGATCTTTTTTGAGGTGAATTCCTTGAAATGCTCGATCATGATTTGCGTCTTTTGCGCCAGGTTATAGGGATGCAGAGATACATAACTCCCGATCGCCTTTGCCGCCTTTCGTTTGTTCAGCTCCGGATCATCCTCGATCGCCTTTGCTATGCGAAAATACGCCTTGTATGTAGTATAGTTCTTCAAAACATCCAGGATAAACCCCTCTTCAATCGCCTGGCGCATGGAATACAGATGAAACGGGCGCGGTTTGCCCTCCGCGTCTTTTTCCCCGAACACCTCCAAAGTTTTCGATTTGGGCGTTGCGGTAAACGCAAAAAAACTCAAGTTCGGCTGGGGCCCAATCGCCTTCATTTCCTCCCGGATCACATCCTCTTCATCCTCGAATTCCGCTCCATCCTCTTTTGCAGCCTCTTCGAGATTCTTTGCGGAAAGAACCGCCTTCATTTTCCTTGCAGCTTCCCCTCCCTGGGAACTGTGCGCCTCATCCACGATAACCGCATAGTTCTTTCCGGGAAGCTCCTTTACCTTATCCACGATAAAGGGAAATTTCTGGAGCGTGGTGATAATGATGTGTTTTCCGTAACCGAGCGCCTGCGCAAGCTGTTCGCTGTTTTGATCGATCTTCTGAACTACGCCCTGTTTGTGTTCGAACTGGTATATGGTATTTTGCAGCTGCTGATCCAGTACCAGGCGATCCGTAACGACCACAACGCTGTCGAATATGCGTTCATCTTTTGCATTATGAAGGCTCGATAAATGGTAGGAAAGCCATGCAATGGAATTGCTTTTCCCCGAACCTGCGGAATGCTGGATCAGATAATTTCTGCCTGTTCCGTTTTCCTTTGCGTGGAGCGAGAGATTTCTTACCACATCCAATTGGTGGAAACGCGGGAAGATCAGGCTCTCTTTCTTATATTTTTTCCCCGTGTTTTTATCCTCGATCTCTTCCGACTGGATGTGGAGGAATCGGGCGATGATATCCATCCAGCTGTGTTTCGTCCAAACGTATTCCCAGAGGTACGCTGTTTTGTAACCTTCGGGATTGGGGGGATTGCCCGCGCCGTTATTGAATCCGAGGTTAAAGGGGAGATATTTTGTTCTCTTTTCCTGGAGGCGGGTTGTCATGAAAACCTCATCCGTATCAACGGCGAAGTGGACTAAGGCGCGTTTTTTGAACTGGAACAGGAGTTCCCTCGGATCGCGATCCTCCATGTACTGAATTTTTGCGTTTTCCACGGTTTGCCGCGTGAATGGATTTTTGAGTTCAATGGTTGCAATGGGCAATCCGTTTAAACCTAAAAGAAGATCTATGGAATTCTCATTTTTCGCGCTGTATTTGAGTTGGCGGGTTACGGTGAGCCGGTTTTTGTCATAAAGGGCTTGGGTTTCAGGGTTGAGCCGCGTTTCCGGTTTGAAAAACGCCATCTGGAATTTCACGCCGTAATCTTTAATGCCGTTTCTGAGAACGTCGAGAGTTCCTCGCAGATCGAGTTCCCTGTTGAGCCTTTCGATGATGCGATTTTCGATCTGATCTTCATAAGCCGCCTTTAATTTTTTCCATTGAAGGGGTTGAGAATCCTCGAGGAAGGAAAGAACGACGTTTGTATCCATGCAGATTTCGCGGTTGAAATCAGATGCGCTGGTTTCGGTATATCCGCCGTTTTGAACCAGGGATTGAATGATAGCGGATTCAAAGGTTTGTTCCGTATGGATTTTTGTCATGATAGATTCCTCACGTCGATTTTACCTGTAACCACCTCGCTGATAAGCGCAGCGCGGTATTCCTGGAGCAATGCGATTTCTCTATAAATTTTATTTATAGAATTTTCTATCTGATTGGTCTTTCGATCTAGATAATTGGAAATTTCGTTCTGTTCATTTATGGAGGGATATGGAATTAACAGGTTGTTTACTTCTTCTGAAGATA